>JALZUV010000065.1 GCA_023301245.1 Rickettsiales bacterium | reverse complement strand
AATAATCGCCTCTCAAAAATGATTATGCAGACCGCGACGATGGAATTTATTACCACACGAAACGAAGCCGAAGCGCTTTTATTAGAAGCGAATTTAATTAAAAAATTAGAGCCTAAATATAATATTTTATTACGCGATGGAAAATCATTTCCGTTCCTTTTAATGACCAAACATGAATACCCACGTATTCAAAAATATCGTGGTGTTAAATTAAATTCGGGCGACCACTTTGGTCCCTTCGCTTCTGCTGGCGATGTTGATAAAGTCATCAAACAATTACAGCGCGTATTCCTGCTTCGCCCCTGCTCCGATAGCATGTTCGAAAGTCGAACACGTCCTTGTTTGCAGCATCAAATAAAACGCTGCTCTGCTCCTTGTGTCGATTATATTAGCAACGAAAAATACGAAAATTTAGTCAAGCAAGCGAAGCGGTTTTTAAAAGGACAAAGCCGCAAAGTACAAGATGATTTATTAAAAGAAATGCAAAGCGCAAGTGAAGCACAAGAGTTTGAACAAGCCGCAAAATTGCGCGACCGCTTACGTGCACTCGGGCAAATTCAGCGCGAACAAGGGCTACATTTCGCCCATATAAAAAATGCGGATGCTATCGCCATTATCAAAGAAAAAGGAATGGCCTGCATTCAGGTTTTCTTTTTTCGCGACGGACAAAATTATGGCAATCAATCGAGCTTTATAAAAGCAGATGACGAGCAAACAGAGGCGGATATTTTATCTGCCTTTCTTCCGCAATTTTATCAATCGCGTCCCGTACCAAAAGAGCTTTTATTATCTCACACACTTGAGGAATCTGAGCTGATAGAAGAAGCTCTAAAAACCAAATTGAAAACTCCCAGCCGTGGCGATAAGGCTGAGGCAATGAAGCAAGTGATGGGTAATGCAAAACAGGCGCTGATTCGCCACCTAGATACACGCATCAGCCAAACTGCATTGCTCGAAAAACTTAGCGAGTTATTTGATTTAGATGAAATCCCAACACGCATAGAGGTTTACGATAATAGTCATATCTCTGGCACTCATGCAGTGGGCGGAATGATTGTCGCGGGCGCAGATGGTTTCATCAAAAATCACTATCGTAAATTCAACATTAAGGTGGCCAACGCAGATGATGATTTTGGCATGATGCGCGAAGTATTAAGCCGCCGCTTGAAACGCCTTACCGAAGAAGAAAACCCCATCATTCCATTACTGCTCATTGATGGCGGCAAGGGGCAGTTATCTTCTGTGCGCCAAGTAATGGAAGAGCTAAATTTATGGGGAGTGGTTCCCGTCGTCGCCATCTCCAAAGGCCCTGATAGGCATGCAGGTCGAGAGAAATTTCACGTACCTAACAAAAAAGAATTTCAACTTCCCATTAACGACCCCACCTTACATTATTTACAACGTTTACGTGACGAGGCGCATCGGTTTGCCATTGGCGCTCATCGCAATAAGCGATCTTCGGCCATAAAAAAATCGGCATTAGATGAAATTAAAGGCATAGGCGCGAAACGCAAAAAGGCATTGTTACAACATTTCGGTTCCGCCAAAACGGTCACCAACGCCAGCCGCGATGAGCTAGCAAAGGTTGAGGGAATTAGTAACAAGGTCGCCGAAATAATTTGGCGTCAATTTCACGGTTAATAAGTGCCGCGGTAATAAGCAGCGGGTATTGTTTTTGGCAGTTGCTTATTTAGTGGCAACACCCCTTCGCCCTTAGATAAAGAACGCTTACCCGCAAAAGGAATAAAGCCTGCTTTGAGTGATTTATTTACAAAGTCTAGCTGCTTGTTTTTATCCGTTGGATAAGAAATAACGATAATGAATTTTCCTTGCGCCTGTGCAAGGCGAATCATCGCTAAATCATATTTTGTCCATTCCGCGACGCTATCATCATCGTACCATAAATCTTCTACGCCCATGCCATCAATCGCGCGGAGATAATTATTATTCGGCTGCGAATCATCTTGCGAGTTGGCTACTAGCTCTACCGCATTTTGTGGAATAACCTTAAAGCGCGGGTTTATTTTTTTCGTTTGATTCGAAATCCGAATAACAAAGTTTTCCATCTCTTGGCGAAGCTGTGCTTTACTGCCAGGATAAGCTTTCACAACTTCCTTTACTTGGTAGCCATCAACAATATCTAAATAAATACCATCAAAACCCATTTGCGCGATAAGTGCTGCTTTTTTAATAATAATATTTTGCCAATTTTTATCCCAAAACTTCACTCGGTAATTGCCCTTCCATTCCTTATTTTCGGGCAATAAAAAGGCGGGTTTATTTTCATCCCAGCCCTGCCAATAATCGCGATAATCTTCTGCTTCTCCAATGCTTAAATAAGAAAATACTGTGCTACCTTTCGACTTTAAACTTGCCACTTCTTGAGCCGTTAATTCTGCATCATCGACATCAACCACCATTAGTTTGGCAGCATGGCTCGCCGCTAAATCGGCATATTTAAAACCACTTAGCCCATAAAGATAGGCATACGGATGGGTGGTAGTTTTTTGTAATATGGGGGCCGCTACAGGTGCTGGTTTTTTCGGGGCTGGGGCTGGCTTTTTATCGCAACCCACAGCAAGCACCAATATGGTTAGGCCAAAAAAAAGGGGGATTAGTAAATTACGAATCATCTTTTAACTTTTCCAATCGCGGCAGAATTTCATTTTCAATGTCGGCCTCTGTTACAATACCTTGATGTATATACAGTATTTTGTTCGATGCATCGAGTAATAATGTCATCGGCACTCCTTCGATGCCTAAATCCCATGTGGCTACCTTACCGCTATCAACGCCAACCTCGTTGTAAGGGTTACCGTGTTTTGCCAGCCAATCATTGACGCGACTGACGGTATCTAGCACCGCAATACCAAATACAGGCACATGATCATTTAGAATTTCAAGCGCAGGCAATTCGGCAATGCACGGGGCACACCAGCTAGCAAAAAGGTTGAGTATTTTAGGACCATTAGTCTCCAACGCCCATTTTGAAGTGCTTAAATCGCTACCATCTAGAGCTGTAATATTCAGCGGCGGAATTGGTTTTTCTTGATAAGCATCGAGCGGCTCTAATGCCGTGAGCACCAAATAAATTGTACTCGCGAAAATAGCGATTAGAGAGAGAGCTCTTAACGCCTTAAACATTAGCTAAGCTTACCGTGACATTGTTTGTATTTTTTACCCGACTCGCATGGGCAAGCCTCGTTACGCCCAACGCGCCCCCAAGTTTCGGGGTTTTTAGAATCTCTGTCTTCCGCTTT
>JALZUV010000064.1 GCA_023301245.1 Rickettsiales bacterium | reverse complement strand
CCTAATAAAAGTGCCGTGCCTGATGGAGCATCTTTTTTATGGCGATGGTGCAGTTCGTTAATTTCAATATCAAACTCCTCACCTAATCGGGCGGAGGCTTGTTCGGCCAAGGCCGCTAATAAATTCACGCCGAGGCTCATGTTGAACGATTGCAGAATAGGAATTTGTTTGCTGGCTCGCACTACCTGAGATTGCAATTCTGCCGATAGGCCAGTGGTTCCTGTGACCAACGCCACTTTTGCTTGCGTCGCTTTTTCTAGCAGCGCTGGCATGGCAGCGGGTAAGGTAAAATCAATCACCGCATCGGCCTTTGAGAAATCAGCCTCATCTATCACCGTGGCCTTCACGCCCCAATCTTTGCTATTTAGGGAGTCTCCATGCCCGATGGCACCGATAAGTTCCATGCCAGATTGAGCTAATAAGGTGCGCGCGATTTCGCCACCCATGCGGCCATTAATGCCAGATACGATAATTTTCATACAGTACCGATAGGGCTTCTTTGCTTTCTTGTCAAAAAACACTGAAAATTAGAAAAAATTAGTGAAAAATTAACTCGCCCTATGGTTTACTAGAAAGTGGAGTTTTATGTTTTCTTATTTACGATATTTTTCAATCATTAGTGCTGTGCTGGTTACCATCGCAGCCATTGCGCTTGGCTATTACTTCCGTAGCTCGGCCAGCACCGATTTGCACGATATAGTGACGAAAAATAACCGCGTGCTCGTACAAGGTTTCATCAATAACGTGTGGAAAAATCACGAGATGGTAAAAATGCTTGAGCAATTCCGTAAACAAAAAGTACCTGTGGAAAATTGGCATCGTTACCGTGGCTATAAAGAGAATTTTGAAATATTTAGGCGTGATGTGTTTAAATATTTCGAAGAAATGCCCGTGGTACATGTTGCGATTTACGATAATATGGGCGAGAAACTCTTATCGCTCAATCAATCGAAGATTCTCGATAAAGCAACGCTTGGCGTAAGATTCGCTGACCCTACCATTGCAAGATCGACCGTTCAAAAGGCGCTTAGCGGTTCGACTTCCTCCAATATTTTACCCGATACTGATTTCCAGATTGCCAATGGCTCCTATAAAGCGGGCACGGTGGTGCAAACTGCCATGCCGATTGTGGCCGATAGCTACGTGCCACTACTGGCAGGCAATGTGAAGCAAAATAATATCGAAGGCATGGTCGAAATTTATTACGACATTACCCGACAATGGCAACAGCTCTACCAGTTTCAATATGTTGGCACAGGCGCAATTATTATTATCTTCCTACTGCTTCTGGGCACGTTAATTATCGTTGCTGCAAAGGCCGAGAAAATTATTGCTCGCCAGCATGATGCTAATCTTGAACTCACCGCCCAAGCCTCGGCAGCAGAGACCGAGAATGAGAATAAATCCCAATTCCTCGCAAGTATTAGTCACGAACTTCGCACGCCACTCAATGCCATTATTGGATTTTCTGAAATCATTAAAAACGAAACAATGGGGCGAATTGAGAATGATCAATATCGCGACTATATTAAAGATATCCATAACTCAGGCGTACATTTACTTAGCCTAATTAACGACATTCTCGATTACTCAAAGGCAGAAGCAGGCAAGCTCGAATTGGTTAAAGAGGAGGTGGATGTCACCAAGCTAATCAACACGAGCATGCGCCTAGTAGCTCCGCGCGCCGAGCATGCAAAGGTTGAGCTTATTACCGAAATCCCCGATGAGCATTATTTAATGCATACGGATGGCAAAAAGGTAAAGCAGGTTCTATTAAACCTACTCTCAAACGCAGTCAAATTTACGCCAGAAGGCGGGCGTATTGTTGTCACCCTTTGGCAAAATATATTAGATAATAACATCACCGTCGAAGTAAGAGACAGTGGTATTGGTATTGCGCCTAAAGATATCTCCAAAGCACTAGCGCCCTTTGGCCAAGTTGATAGCGCCCTTAGCCGTAAATATGAAGGTACAGGCCTTGGCCTTCCGCTCACGAAGAAATTTATCGAAATTATGGGCGGGAGCTTTGAAATTGAGAGTGAGGAAGATAAGGGAACGACTATTCGCTTTAGCCTCCCCATTAACACTCCCATTTTGGAAAAAGAGACTGACGCCGACAAGAATTAAACGGGTAAAGCTTTCTCTGAAACCGCTTTTCAAACACTCTCCCAGTCGAACGAATAAATCTAATGTTCCTCTAGATTTTTGCACTTTTAAGCCTATATGTAGTTTATGAGCAAACATTCCACCACCAAAAGAGCCACCAGCGCCACCATCCGCAATCGTAAAGGTGGCGAGCCTATTGTCATGCTAACGGCCTATGACGCGCTACTCGCATCGCTGCTAGACGAATATTGCGATATGCTTTTAGTGGGTGATTCGCTGGGCATGGTTCGCTTAGGCATGGAAAATACCCTACCTGTAACGGTAGAAGCCATGAGCCTGCATGGGCAAGCGGTTATGCGTGGCAGTCAAAGCTCGATGGTGGTGGTAGATATGCCATTTGGCAGCTATCAAGAATCACCCGAAGTGGCGTTCCATAATGCAGCAAAGCTTATCCAAGAAACTGGGGCTCAAGCTGTTAAACTTGAAGGTGGCGAAGAAATGGCAGCCACGATTACCTACCTTACCAAACGCGGCATCGCGGTTGTAGGGCACATTGGTCTAACCCCACAGCATGTGCAGCAAATGGGAGGCTTTAAGATACAGGGTAAAAATGAGGCCAGCTGGAACCAAGCACTGCGCGATGCAGTTGCCGTCGATAAAGCAGGCGCTTTCGCTATGGTAGTCGAAGGTGTTGTAGAACCGCTTGCTAGAGAAATCACTGAAGCCGTTGCCATCCCCACTATCGGGATTGGCGCAAGCGCCGCCTGCGATGGGCAAGTACTAGTCACAGAAGATATGCTAGGCCTAACCGATAACCCACCAAAGTTTGTGCAACAATTTGCTTCGCTAAAGTCACAGGTAAAGCAGGCCGCATCCGATTATAGCGAACAGGTAAAGTCGCGTAGCTTCCCCGATAAAGCGCAATGCTATCAATCAAAAAACGCTAGTTAATTAGCTGATTCTATTTCTTCTTGCGAGCGCTCAATCGCGCCGATTCGTTCTTCGATGAACTGCTGAATAAAGTAAAGCTCGCCAGGCTTAATATCTTCCACATTCTCTTTAATATGATCCATGATATTTAAAGCAGCATCAAACTCGCCGCGTGATTCATAAATAAATGCAGGCAGCTGATTTACCCACAAAGGTACATCTTGAGCGTAGAGCAACGGCTTCGAAATTTCTAATGCGAGCTCACTATTATGCAGTTTATGGTTCGCTAAATATACCGCTTGCGCCTGCCACCACCATTTTTGGTTAATGCGATGTTCCGAGTGGCTTCTTAAGTAATCGACAACATATTTAACATCGGGAGTATTTTGCGTTTGGCTGAAATAATAACTAGCCAATGTGGGAATATAATCGGACGTATCATTCAAACTATCCAACAATTTGAACCAACCATTTAACCGTTCAAAATTATATTCACGCAGTGCCGTAAAGCGGCCAAATGTATCGCCAAAATTTTGTAAATGCAGGCCAAGTACACGAAATAATAATTCACTATCGCCCAATGATACGGCCTTCACTGCCAGCTCACCGGGTACAGCAGGCACCACTTCCATGTGCGGGCGATGGGCATTTGTTTGCGACCAGAACATTACCTGAAACGTCAGGAGTGCAAAAAATGCCAGCCAACTCACCATCATTGAGGGGCGCAAGATTAAAACTCCTTACGCTTAAAGTCGATAGTGGCAGCAGCAATCAGCAGCGGAATATAAATCAGCACTTGTGCTAAACCTATCGAAGTATCTTCTATGCGGGTCACGCCATAGACCAACCATTCTGACTGAGTAAATAAATCAAGTCGTGGTAGAATCATTGAGCTAGCATCGATAATGAAGCCCAAAACATCATTCACTAGCGGGTCTCTAAATACTAAATGCGAGTCTGAAGTGGCGACGAAAAATGCCATCATTCTGCCAGCCACATAAATACCCATTGAAGCTAAAACAGAAGTTACCGCGCTTGATAAGGTGAAGCTGGCAAATAAAGCAATCGCCACAACTAACCAGCTCTCAAACAATAGGCTAAC
>JALZUV010000063.1 GCA_023301245.1 Rickettsiales bacterium | reverse complement strand
AAGTTATTATTAGAGTCGCCGAAGGTGCCTGCATTAGCAATTTGTTCAACTTTTTGAACTTTTTTCTCAGTTTTTTCGACCTGTTCTTTCGTAACAGTTTGCCCTGTTTGCAGTGTTTTAATTTGTTGCTGCTGGGTTTGAATCATTTTCCACATTTCGGCGCGCGAGGGCATTTCATCCGCTGCGAAAGCGCTATTGCTGGCCAGCAGGGCAATCATGCTACTGCCGATAAAACTTGATAGTTTGATCATTTTTATATCCTTGAATTTACTTATTAATGAGAATCATTCTCAATGGGTGATGGTGTTTTAGGGGATGGCAATTGTTCTGTCAATTGTAAATGATAATTATTCGCAACTAAGGTGAGGTAAGTTCTCTTATCTAATCGAGCTTAATACGAGTAGGGGTGCTCTTAAAACTTAGTGAGTGCCAGCTTCATGCGGCCAAACCATTCGCGGCTGACGGCTTCTTCATGGTTTTCGCTCGCATAATGCAATGCTTGGATGGCTTCATCGAGAGAATCAATATCATCTTCCAGCTTATAGGCTTTTTCAGCACGCAATTTATCGACTGCCGCTTCGAGCGAGTAACTATGTTCGTGGATTTTCTCAAGATCGTTATTATCTAGCTTTTCTTTGGCAATCACTTCGCCAATGAGTGCGGTGCGCTTTTGCAGAACTTCGGTAGCTTCTTCAATATTATTAGGTTTAGAAATTTCATAATGCATCACGCGCTCTTCGCCTTCAGCATGGGTAGCTTCATCAGTTGGCACGATATTAGGGCCAAAAAAGTGAATCGCTGTGGCGAGAGCCATCATAACAATAAAAAGTTTAAGCTGCCATTTCATAGTGTCTACCTGTAATTGAAAATCATTCGCAACTAGCTATAGGGTGTTTAACTTCCGATGCAACTAATAATCTCGGCTGATGCAGAAATTGGCAATTTCTAACAGTGCTTTTTTCTCGGCAGTTTCAGGGAGGCTGCTAATTTGTGCGAGTGCTTTATCAATATAATTACGCGCTACATTCACGGTATGTTCAACGGCTTGATGCTTTTTTAATAGCTCTAGCGCCATCGCTAAATCGCCTTCTTTTTGCTGCTGCTCGCCGAGTGTGCGCTGCCAAAATTGCTTTTCTTCATCCGTTGCCTGTGCATAAGCGTGGATGATGGGGAGCGTAATTTTACCATCGCGGAAATCGTCGCCGATAGATTTTCCAAGCGCTTCTTGCTTGGCCGAATAATCGAGCGCGTCATCCATCATTTGGAAGGCGATGCCGAGGTTCATGCCGAAGTCACGTAAGCGTGCTTCCCATTCTTCGCGGTCGGTCACAACGGCACCTAATTCGCAGGCGGCGGCAAAGAGGGTAGCCGTTTTGCCGCGAATTACTTGCAGATATTGTTCAACTGTCGTTTCGAGCGCGTTGGCGGTGGTGAGTTGTAGCACCTCGCCTTGGGCGATAATGGCGGAAGCATCGGAAAGAATTTTTAGCACTTTTAAATTGCCATCAGACACCATTAATTGAAAGGCACGGCTAAGCAAATAATCGCCCACTAACACGCTTGCACTATTGCCCCAAACCTCATTAGCAGTTTCTTCGCCGCGGCGTAGCTCGCTTTCATCGACCACATCATCATGCAATAATGTAGCGGTGTGAATAAATTCTACGGCGGAGGCCAGCGCGATGTGGCGGTCGCCGCCTTCATAGCCCATCATTTTGGCGCATAGTAGTACCAGCGCAGGGCGCAGGCGTTTGCCGCCCGATAACACCAAGTGGCGCACCATTTGACCAATGAGCGGAATATCGCTTTCGGCGTAAGAGATAATAAGATCATTCACCCGTGCCATATCATCAGCGACTCGCGCTTTTGTGTGAGCGAGTTCGGGCGGAGTTTGCAATGCAGCAGCAGTGTTCATGGGCAGATTATGTATAGACTTCTATCGCGTTAGTAAATAAGTAAGGGGCATGAGTATAAAAAAGAGATGTGTCGGCTTTCTATGTAAAGTCGTCGAGCCCGTTCAGAAAAAGATAATTTCGCCCCCCGGTAATATTGCGGTTATTCGCCTTGAAGGCGTGATTGGCCAAACAGGGCGCTTTAGTAAAGGCGGCCTAACGGGCAAAGATTATGCTGGGCTTATTAGCAAAGCATTTACTTTAGGTAATCTTAAAGCGGTGGCCGTTGTCATAAATTCACCGGGTGGATCGCCTGTGCAGTCAGCACTTATCGCACGCGAAATTCGCCATCAGGCAGAACAAGCAAAAGAAGATATTCCTGTGCTAACTTTCATCGAAGATGTCGGTGCATCGGGCGGTTACTGGCTGGCATGCGCGGGTGATGAGATTTTCGCAATGGATGCTTCTATCGTTGGTAGCATCGGCGTGATTGCGGCGGGATTTGGTTTTCAAGAGTTAATCGAAAAGCATGGCATTGAACGCCGCGTTTATACGAGTGGCAAAAGCAAAGCCTTGCTCGATCCATTCCAGCCTGAAAAACCTGCCGATGTTAAAACGCTAAAAGCCGCACAAACTGATGTGTATGATGGCTTTGTTGAATATGTAAAAGACCGCCGTGGCGATAAGCTAACGGGTAAAGATGCCGAGCTATTTTCGGGCACTATCTATTCGGGCCGCAAAGCGCATGAGCTTGGTTTGGTTGATGGCCTGAATGATTACCGTACCGAGTGCCGTACGCGCTTTGGTAATAAGGTTCAATTCATTACGCTCGAACAAAGCAAAGGCTTTATCGCGGGTAAGCTTGGCATGTTATCGCCAAATATTTGGGCTGATGCGGTGATAGATGCGGTGCAAAACCGCCTATCTGCAATTAAACTAGGTTAATCTCTGCCGTAGCCGTTGATTAGCAACGCACAGGCAGTGTCATCAGTCGAGGAAACTTCGTAGCTTGCCGTGAAGTCGGTTGGCCCGCTAGCATCAGTGCAGTTGCGGATGTTGGTCGTAATCACATTGCCTGTCCCCGGTTTTTGATCATCAATTTTAATATCAATGTTAAGTGCATCTGATGGAGATAAAAAACCGCCATCCGCACGTATTCCATCGTCACTGCCGATTGTTAAATAGCCATCATACAAATAGCTATAGGCAAAGAAATTTGCGTTAGCACCACCGCTAAAATCGGCGGTGTAAGTTGTACCCCATCCCACTCCATCACCAAAGGTGGCTTTGGGGGCGTTAGTGCCAAAGTCATGATCAGCTATACCAGCAGATCCTGCAACTCCTGTAAATTGGCCTTCTATAAGCTCTGAGTTGGCGAGATGTTGCCATGCTCGGAAACCTTCTTCATTGTCAATGCTAGCATTACCATCGCCATTACAAGTTTCTGGCCCTGTTGATGCAGTGTTCTCACAAGTAGCGGGTGTGGCATGAGCCGCGCCCCATACGTTAATTGCATCGGGCATATCACCCGGTAGAGATTGATATTGGTTTTGGAAATTATCGAAAGCAATCGTGTATTTTTCAGTTTCGCTAATAATGCTTTGCAAGTTTGCGCTATGAATCATGCTGGTACCTGTCATGATTCCTCCTACAACAAGGGCAATAATGGTCAGGGCAATCGATAGCTCTAAAAGGGTGAAACCTGCGGATTTTTTCATTATTTATCTCTTTAGATTTTTTCCAATATAGTCGCAATACCCATGCCGCCACCAATACACATGCTGGCTAGCGCGTAGTTGCCGCCCGTATCATGCAATAATTGCGCAGCTTTACCGGTGATACGTGCGCCAGATGCGCCGAGTGGATGCCCCAGTGCAATAGCACCGCCATGCATGTTTAGCTTATCAGCAGGAATATTTAATTCTGCTTGTACGGGAATGGCCTGTGCAGAAAATGCTTCATTAATTTCCCATACATCAATATCGGCAGCGGTAAGGCCAGCGCGTTCTAGCGCAAGCTTGCTGGCAGGAATGGGGCCGAGTCCCATAATTTCAGGTTCTAGCCCTGCGATGGCAACAGATTTGATACGGGCAAGTTTGGGGAGGCCATGCTTGTCGGCTGCTTCTTCGGAAGCGACGATGACAGCGGCTGCTCCATCGGTTAATGGGGAGCTGGTGGCAGCGGTCACGCGGCCATCGGCACGAAAGGCTGGGTTAAGTGTCGCCATTTTCTCCACGGTTGAGTCACCGCGAATACAGCCATCTTTGCTAACGCCAGCGACGGTAATAATCTCTTTCGAGAAATCAGCCGCTGCCGCTTTTTGATGGCTCTTAAGTGCAAATTCTTCCATCGCTGCGCGTGATACATCTTTAAGTGTTGCCACTTCTTCCGCTGTCTCGCCCATATTCATATAGGCTTCAGGGTAGCTTTCATAAAGCGCAGGGTTGGGCATAGGGTTAAAGCCACCAATTGGAATACGCGTCATGCTTTCCACACCAATGGCAACGAAGATGTCGCCGCCGCCAATAGCAATATTACCTGCGGCCATATGGATGGCTTGCATAGATGAACCACACCAGCGGTTAACGGTGCTGCCGCCCGTGCGTTTATCGAGCTTGCTTAGAAATACGAGCTGACGACCAAGGTTGAAACCTTGTTCGCCTTCTGGGAATGCGCAACCGCATAGTACATCTTCAATCAATTTCGGGTCAACGCCCACTTTATCAAGCAGGCCATCAATTACCGCCGCGCCAATATCATCAGGGCGTACCTCAATTAATTCGCCTTTATGAGCGGGTGTAAAAGGGGAGCGGGCATAGCCGCAAATTACAGCGTTGGTCATTTCAATATCCTGTCAGTTAGTATTTTGTTCATATTGTGCTGCTAAGGTTAAAAAATCCATAATAAAGTAAAATATAATTGAGTTTGGTGGAATTTATGTCAGTGCAGGATTTTAAAGAGAAGCTTATCGCGATGATTGATAGTTACGTGGGGCGTATTTATAAAATAAATGAAGAGTATGGCTTGATGGAATTTACCGAGCTAGAAGCGGCTATTATTGCCTTAGAAAGTGATGTGGAGAGAAAAATTGATAAAGAATTTGAGCATCGCACAAAAGGCCAACCTGCATCATCGGGCAGTCACGAAAAAATTATGATGAAAATTCTGCGCGAAAAAAGCCTCGATTATGTACAAGATAAATTTCAGCCTCTGCTCAAAGAAATTCAAGCAGAGGCTGAAGAAAGTAAACATATTGGCAATAGAGCGCCTAATGATAAAATTCAAAGAGGGTAGTTGCCCTTACTTTAAATCTTTCCAAATGCGGCGCTTAGCAATGTAGAAGACGCCGGTGAAAACCAGTAGGAATAAAATTACTTTTATGCCCATGCTTTTGCGCGCTTCCATCTCAGGTTCTGCGGCCCATTGTAGAAATGATACAACATCATGTGCCATTTGGTCCATGCTTGCCGCGGTCTCATCTTCGTAAGACACTTGGCCATCCATCACTAACGGTGCAGCCATCGCAATTTGGCGACCTTCATAATAAGGGTTATAATTCATGCCCTCTGCAACCACAAAACCTTCAGGCGGTGTTGTGTAGCCTGTGATAAGCGAGTGGATATAGTTAGCGCCATCATGACGAGATTTCACCATTAAGCTTAGATCGTAAGGGTAGGCACCATTATTAGCCGCGCGCGCCGCATCTTCATTGGCAAACGGGTTCGGGAATTTATCCGATGGCTTACCAGCGCGTTCAATGGCTTCGCCTTCGCTATTAAAGGCGGCGTAGCTATATTCAGCAGCGAGAGTTTTAACTTCTGCTTCGCTAAAGCCAATTTCAGTCAAGTTACGAAACGCAATGCGTTCAATACCGTGGCAGGCCGAGCAAACTTCTTTATAAACTTGGAAGCCACGTTGCACGGCAGCGCGGTCGAACGTGCCAAAATGGCCATCAAATGCCCAATCTCTTTGTTCGGCATGACGGGCAAATTTGCTTCCCGGCATTTCTTCGCCACCATGTCCGCCGCTAAATACGACATAGACTAAACTTGCAACAATCACTGACCCAATTGCATAAGCAAACTTTTGGAGCATTTTGTTCTTATCTTGCTTTTTCGCCATCGTAAAATCTTTCAGTTAAGCGGTCGCACGGTTGCGCGTTACAGGTTTATGGATGCTATCAGGTAGCGGTAGTGGTTTTTCGAAATAGCTAACTAGCGGCATAATCATGAGGAAATGCGCGAAATAATAGGCGGTTCCGATAATTGATAGGAATACATAGATACCTTCGGCAGGCTTTGCACCAAGGTAACCAAGCAAGAAGCAATCAGCCACTAGTACCCAGAAGAACAAACGGTAAGCAGGGCGGAAACGTGCCGAGCGCACTTTGCTGTAATCTAACCATGGTAAGAAGAATAACACGATAAGTGCGCCGAACATGGCTAATACGCCACCGAGTTTCGATTCTATCACTGCGCCCACGAGTGCCATGATAATGGCAAAGGCGATGCCGCCAAAGATAAGCCCATTACGACCACCTTTAGTTAGTTCAATCGGGAGTACTACACCAATACGCTCGAGCATTTTAATGCCGAGTGGAATAGCCGCGATACCTGCACCAATAATCCAAAGTGGAATATCAAATACTACTGCACGCAAGATAGCGTAGAAGGGTAAGAAGTACCATTCAGGCACGATGTGCGCAGGCGTTACAAGTGGGTTTGCTTCAATGTAGTTATCTGGATGGCCTAAGCTATTAGGCGAGAAGAAGATAAACCACGCAAAGATGAGGAAGAAAATACCAAAGCCAAACATGTCTTTCACCGTGAAATATGGGTGGAAAGGAATCGTGTCTTTCTTCGTTTTCACATCAATACCCAGTGGGTTATTCGAGCCGTGTGCGTTGAGGGCTAGAATATGCAAGCCCACCACACCAATCAGCAAGAATGGCATCAGATAGTGAAGCGAGAAGAAGCGGTTAAGCGTTGGATT
>JALZUV010000062.1 GCA_023301245.1 Rickettsiales bacterium | reverse complement strand
TTTTTTTATACTTGGGGATATGTGAATTGCATAGCAAGACAGGCAGATATTGGGGGTGCTTTCATTTCGTCCTTGCGCCACTCCCCTAGGCACTTCCCGGAGGGGAACCTTGTAATATGTACGACTATTTTTATATATTAAAATGAGGTCGACACATTTTCACGCGCAATTTACACACGTATTACGGCTTCACGGCTGCCAGACTTCCACAACCGCGGCCCCAAGACCGGTGACACTTCGCCGCCGGCTTCGTCGCCAGCCGCCTGGACTTCGAAACAGGCCCAGCCCCCGACCCACACGACTCCGTCAAATATTTCATGCTGTTCCAGACAATACGTACTGCTGTTGAACCACACTAATCAGCACACCTGGTAAGAACCAGCGGACCATGCGTGAGGTAAATGCTTGCAATACTACAGCAGTATATGTATACTTCGTATATAACAAGAAAGACGTCGCCTCGGGGACGGTAATACGATAAATCAACATAAGAAAGCGTGCTTTCGCGCTCACCCAAAATATGAAAATCGGGCTCTGTCCGATAACCAGGTACCAAGGTATCAGTTTTCAAGCCGGAGAGTCGGAGCCGTAACCCTAACCCTAACCTTATATAAAGTTGGTTTCAGGCTAGATTCGATACCTTATAAGTTTGTTGCACAAACGTCAGATGCAAGTTCTCATTTTAGAAACAAAAGGCTGTAACACAGCTGCCGAATTTCTTACCCTGCAGCCTGGTATCATACCAGGTGCTATATGTGGTTTACAGGCAAACGTGCTCGTGGGGCCTTGATTTCAAGGCTTTCGTACGTAGAATACGTGGTTTGGGCCGCATTTCATCAAAATTTCGAACCAAATGTTTCATCAGACATGAAGTTTGCATCGTGTACATCAGCGTTTCTCAAACGGAAACTTGCGCTGGGTACTTCGCCACCCTGCCTATGAGCATGCTCTTTGGAGTACTAAATGAATCGAGTGCAGCGCTCGCGGTCAGGGTGGCAAAGGAGACGACCCCTCAAGATTCACCGCTCTTCGATGCTCGACATCTGAACCAAATTACTCTCGCTCTACTGCCCCCGTACCTTTCAGAGCCCCAATTGCTGTACACACCAGTGCAAGGTAGGCCCGCACCCAGAAAGCAACCATTGGCGCCTGTGGATATGAAGCTAGGTCTCCAGTCCCCACATGAAGTGCGACGTGTGAGCCTGTTCTGGGCAATTTATTAATAGGGGTGCACGGGGCTGAAAAAAAGAAAAGGAAAAAGAAAATTCCAAGAATTTATCCGGCGTTTTCTACAAGGGGCTGATAGACCAGGGTTCTCATGCGAGTGAGTGTATCCGCTACATACAGCGTACGAGTACACGCCAGTACAGGAGCGGGCACCTAACAAAGGACAAAAAAATGCTGGCTACCAGTCTGGATTTTTATGTATTTGGTGATAAAGGGTGCTTTCTACACTATAACCAGAATAATGGCTCGCGAATTTCTTATTGTCCTGTATATATCTCAGCATGACTTTCTTAATACTACTACTTCGTATTATTATACCTTGTTTTTCTAGTAGGTACTCTGTACGAATACAGAATGCGACATGTTTTTGCTCGACTGCTGCACGCAACCTAATACATATATATTTTAGTCCAGACATACTTCGAAGTATTAGCGTACGACACATTCTGTCTCACAAAAAAAAAACTAGGTCTGACGCGCGCCTGGCCCAAAATATATATATGCGTTCTTATTAGCGGAAAATATTATCCTACTCCAATTCGAAGTAAGTGGGCCCCAAAAACGTGGGTGGGGGTTTCAACATCGCGCACTGCTACTAGTAACTGTAAACGGCATACCGGGGATACAATTTCTGCTTTATTTACATGACAAAAAGTCGGTCGCCCCGGCGGTCTTCTAGTAGTTGCTAACCTCGAACACTACTAAGCTGTTGAGCAGTGGTAGTACTAGGCTGGAGTCAGGGGTTCAAATCTATGCATGGCGTTTTTTTTTCAATTGATAGTGACACCAACTAACTGCTGAGAGCTCTTTACAGCGTGGGTAAGCACAATTAGATGCGAGTCGATGAGCGAAGAAAGTAGTGCAGAATTCTCCTCGCGATAAAAACGGAGGCGCGTACCGTAGTGGGGGGGGGGGGAGAAGAGCCTGCTGAGTGACCCCGGATCTGAGTTACGTCTAGGCACAGGGAGAAGGGGAAATAAAAAGTGCGACAATAGTAAATGGGATGAGCAAAACAAAACTATAAAACATCTACAGTATAGTTCTCCCAGAAACTGCGTCTACATCACGCAAGGCCGATGGCCGAGATAAGCATATACCCGTATAATAGCGCAAGCTTGAGTGGCGTTCAGGAATGTTGCGCGGGCACGGAGTTGACCAGCTGGAAATTTTATTATTAAGCTTTAAAAAAAAGAAGCATGACCCTTTCGCCTTTGTTGGGGGCCCCTGGCTGGGCCAGGTGGGGGGCGACAAGGGAAGCGCCATAACTCATTAATCTCGAGCGTTTTACGTCTCATTTTGCCGTGTGTGTTACCTCGCCTCGTGGCGAGCCCGACAGACCTTCACGTGCATCATCATCGTCAATCACATCACTCCCACCAATCGTTAATTTCTGCTACAGCTTTCACTCCTCCTTCAATCAATGCTGGAGCAAGAAGGGTATGCTTACGTCGCTACCAGTGCAAGACGACTGAGAGAAAAATTACTGAGTGACCGAGAACCACGAACCGGTGACTCCAAACACACACACGTAGTGGTACTAAATTCCTTCATGTAGAGAATATATGTATATACATGTATATTAATTGAGACTTTCGTATACACATTGTTGACAGCTATACATGCCAGTACAGCTACGCCGACTTTCAAGGAGAACGCTCTTTCTTGTTGTTCGGCCTCCTCCCTCCAGGTTTCCTCCTCTCTACGGCGTTCGTCCTGCCTTTTTTTGCCTTATACGCTCCCTGGATTTCCTCTGTCTATGCGCTGGCGTTTTTGCTCTCCGCCTCCGCTGTTGTTCCTGGGTTCCAGCGGTTGCTCGCACTGCTGGCAGCGGT
>JALZUV010000061.1 GCA_023301245.1 Rickettsiales bacterium | reverse complement strand
TATTTTATTAACAACTACATCATACGCGTAAAACATTACAATTTAGTGAACGAGGGGAAATGTATAATCAATGCGAATTCCGCAGGGGTTAGCATTTAGTCTAAAAGGCGTGCCACCTGTGCGTAGAGCGCCACGAACGTTTCGAAAAATAATATTTTGACGAAGAATAGAAGTTTGAAAATTTGATAAATAATCTCTTTGTTACCTAAAATGCAAATCAGCTATTTTAGCCAAAAGAACATATCGCAACCAATCACAGATTGGCTTAAATCATAATCTGAACCTGAAATGCAATTGGCTGTTCCATTATAAGAATCATCCGTTGCAATCACTGCGCCCGAGCTGGCCACGCCATCATCTGCCTTACTATCAATCGCCTGCGCTTCGGCAGCAATTAACACAGGTAGGTACTCTTTATACTCGTCTGCTGCAGGCATACCAAAGCCAATCCCCATCGCTGTTTTGCCATAAAAAACTTCTTCATGAATATTAAACCCTGCACCACTTATTTTCGATTCAGGAATATTCTCTCCTGCAGTGGTTCCACCATCAGCATTTTCAAAACCTGTATAAGAGCCCGAAATAATGCCCGAAAACACTAAATGCAGCCATATATTGTGAGATTCTCTCGCTTCCACCCCGCCACTTACACCATGGATAATGCCATTACCACTCCCATCACAAAATGATACAGTGCTGTGGACTGCGGCACATTCAGTGGGCCAATAACTGCTGGCATTATCCATATCGCCCGGAAGTTGATTATACTTAAGTTTGAACGTATTGAGCGCTACTTTATACTTATTTACATCCGAAATAACCGTATTTAACTCCGCCGAGCGGATTAAATCTGCACCTGCCGTAATGCCGCCAATAATTAAGCCAATAATGACCAACACAATGGATAATTCTAATAAGGTAAAACCGTTTTTCATTATTGGACTCTATAGGTAAATAATTAATAAGTGCTTAATTCTACAAACTCTCAACAAAGGCCTTGATGCCGGGGCGGCGGATGCGCTTGCAGCGCTCAGCATCGAGAATAGATTGTAGCTTTTCTAAACTATGATCGAAGTCTTTATTAACGATAACATAATCATATTCATCCCAATGGCTAATCTCAGAGGAGGCTTTGGTCATGCGGCGTAGTACTGTTTCATCGTCATCTTGGGCACGTTTATGCAGTCGCGCCTCTAGCTCGGCCATAGAAGGCGGCAGAATAAAAATGCTGACTAAATCTTGCTCGCGCTTTTTGCGCAGGCGCTGTGTGCCTTGCCAGTCAATATCGAACAACACATCCATACCATCAGCCAATTGATCATCCACAAACTTGGCGGGTGTGCCATAATGCGCATCGAACACTTTGGCATATTCCAAAAATTCATCGTTAGAGGCTTGGTTCAGAAAGTCACTTTCGCCCGTAAAGAAGTAATCTTTGCCATCTTCTTCACCGGGGCGCATGGGGCGTGTAGTAGCCGAGATGGAAAGAATTAAATGGCCATCTTGTTCTATCAACGCACGCGAAAGCGAGGTTTTCCCCGCCCCTGACGGCGAAGATAACACAAACATCATGCCACGGCGTTTATTGTAAGATGAATTATCCATTCGCACGCACAGTCGCTTCGACTTGCTGCGATGAAGCATCGTCAAATTTCAACGTAACGGTGAATTTCTGCCCCGCTTTTAAAGGCTGCTTTAGGCCAAATAGCATCAAGTGCAATCCACCGGGTTCAAAGGTTTGCGTCGCATTTGGCAAAAGCTCTAAACGCTCCAACTGACGCATTTGCATCGTACCATTTTCATTATGAATATGAGTATGAATTTCCGCACGTTCTGCCACTTCAGTTTCTGCAGAAACCAAGGTTAGGCCTTTACTTCCAAGGTTCTCTAATGTGACATATGCCACCCCAACATCGCGGCCTATCAGCGTAGGCTTCGCCCATGCATCGCTTACCTGAACATGATGTGAACTTTCTTTCGCAAAGCTAAAAGTGGGCAATAAAATCCACGTGAATAACAAGGCCATAATGACAAATAGAATAAAGGTAATGAGTCGTTTTTTATCTTCCATGAGGTAACTCCTATAATGCTTGTTTAATGCGCGCCACTAGCTCTTGGCTGTTAATTGTATGGGGAAAATGCGCCAAATATTTGCCATCTTCATCCATCAGATAAATTAAACTAGTATGGTCCATCGTATAATCTTGCGGCGATTTCTTATTTTCTTGGCGCTTATAATAGATGCGATAAGTTTTCGCGGCATCTTTAATTTGCTGCGGCGTACCTGTTAGGCCAATAACATTGGGGAAATTCTGCATATAAACAGCTAGCTGTTCGCGCGTGTCGCGCTCAGGGTCAACGCTGATAAACATACCCACGGGCGCATCGCCGCGCATTTCGGTGAGGGCGGCTTGCATGGCCGCCAGCCCCATCGGGCAAATATCAGGGCAATAAGTGAAGCCAAAATACACAAGGCGCGGTTTGCCTTTAAGGCTGTCGTTGGTCACTTGTTCGCCCAAATGGCTCATCAAAGTGAACTCGCCACCAATCGCCACTTCGCCTTGAGATTTAGGCTTATCAGGTTCGGAAAACTTTAAAATCAATAGGGTAGCCACCAAAAAGGCAATAACCATCATCGTAAGAGTGCGCATCATGACGCTAATATAAGCAGGTTAACCGCACGAGTCCAGCGCCAGCATCGCGTAAGTTTTATGACAGTTCGGTTACAGCTGTGTGAACAGTCGATGACAGCCCCCATTAGCAGTTCTCCACCACGCCCAAACGCGCTATAGTAGCAATTGTAGACGAACTATAAAAAGATTTAGCCTTTAAGTGATAAGGTTAAAAAGCAGAGAAGAAAAAAGGGAAATAGAGATATGTGGACAACCGACACAACTTTACCAGATGATGTAAAAGCTTCAGTTGACTTATTAAAGGGCAACCAAGAACAAGCTATCACAGCTGGACATGATGTTATGGGCAATGTTAGCCATACGTTTAGCTTACCCGAAGGAGCGCAACATCTCCTTGGAGAGCTAACAAGTCTACTTCCAGAATTAAACTCACTAGCCGCTAGCCAAACAACTGGCCTACAAAATACTGGCCAAGTAAGAGGCTAACAAAACTAATACTTTCTTCTTTTTTCATTGGTGGGTATGATAGATATAATGACAGACTCCACCGAACATTCCCCTAAAAAACCATGGACCACTGAAGCAATGGGCGACGCTGGCAATACTGATGAACTAAAAATATCAGATGAGCTACTAGCACAAGAAGCAGTCGTGCTCTCACAAGGCCAAAACATGTTTGGCGATTCAATTTACTCCTACATTAAATTTCCAATGCGTAACTTCCGTAAACTACGCGATGCCATGCAGGCAGGCGAAAACTTCAAGCCTAGCGACTATGGCGAGGTAATTGCTGCGGGTCGTGGTGAGCCTAGCCAAGAGCTTAAAGATGAAATGCGCGTGCAATATGGGCTGGTCGATACGCCTAAGCCTAAAGATGTAGGCACTGAGCCTGAAGGTTTAAATATCCCTGCTCTATTTGATGAAGATGACGGGTTTTAGGCCATTGTCAGCCTGAATCCCCTACCTTACTTCATCCAATTCACATGCGGCGGCGAGATTTGCCAGTCGCGTAATTAATCCATAGACTTGAAAATTACATAAGCGCACGGCGACATAATCGTCATGGTCTTTTTCGGCTTCTTCGCGGTCGCACATTCCTGTGAAGAACATGCCGCGCGCGTTTAAGTTACGATACTCATCGCGCTCTGGGTTCACGCGGTAAGCGCCGCCGATGGTTTGGCCATCCACCGCATACATCATGGGTTCGGCAGGAGCACCCTCGACCTTATCCATGGTGGGCACGCCTTCTTGAATCAGCACTTGCGCATTGACTGCACCATCTTTAACCACCTGCATTTTATTGCGGAGCTTTTTATTCATTTGCAGCACGTCATCGGGGCTATAGGCGCTCATAATGCCCATGCCATAAGTGCCCGCATCGGCCTTAATATAGACATAAGGCTTAGTGGTAACTTTATATTGCGCATATTTAGCGGCAATCGCCTCCAACATTTCTTCGATGGCTTTGGCAATCGTATCCATGCCTTTGCGATCTTTAAAATCGAGCGAACCACATTGATGCGACAAGGTACGAATTTTCCATTCATCCAAATCAAAGTCGGTGGCGAAGGCTTTCGCAATTTCATTATATAGTTCAAAGTGACGGCTCTTGCGGCGGCGGTGCCACCCTGCTTGCAAGGTCGGCACTACAGGCTGTGCGATATTGTTTAATATATCGGGAAGCCCGCCTGAGAGGTCATTATTCATGACGATAATATCGCTCTGCCAACCATCAGCGAATTTCAAATTATCACCCTCACGGTGAATCACTTGCTGGGTTAGGATTTTACCCGAAAGGGTTTCTAGCTCAATCGTTTCGGCTATTATTTCATCCGACGGTAAGCGCCCTACCCTTACTTCTGCACCTGCATCGGCTAGCAGCCCTGCTAGCACATAGAGATTCTCTAAATAACCCGCGTTGCGCGTGTGGCTTTCGGCCAGCAGCATAATGCGTTTTGCATCACCAAACTCATCGGCTAATCGGCGCTTAAAACTAATGCGCGCACGCTGTTTGCCACGTTCCGACAAATGGTTGAAGCCCGCAGGAAACAGATTCGTATCAACAGGCACAATTTTGGTGCAACTATGGCGCAAATCGACCGAGCCATAAAAGGGCGGGCGCGTTTCTTTATAACGTGCAGAAAACCAATCATTAATAGCTTGCCCTTTGGCATTAATAAGCGCTTCTAGCTCAATAATAATACCGGTGCGTTCATCGTCATTTTGCATAATATTTATTCTCCTCGAAAGTCAGGCACACCATCGCGCCAATCGCCACAAAGGGCTTGAATGCAGGTGAGTGCTGCTAAAGCCGCGGTATCGGCGCGCAAAATGCGAGGGCCAAGGCTCATACGTTTGACAGCAGGGTGCATGGCAAGCTGCTTAATTTCTTCTGGCGCAAAGCCGCCTTCAGGGCCAATTAATACCGCTAGGCGGCTTTCGCGCAATACAGGCAATAAATCGGCAGGCGGTTCGCCGCCGCCTGTTTCATCTGCCACAATAAGCAACCTATCTTGCGGCCAATTTTCTAGCAACTTACCGAATGTTTGCAAACCCTCTACTTCAGGTACGCTAAGGCGCTCCGATTGTTCAGCCGCCTCCATCGCATTAGCCACAAGCCGTTCATGCTTTAGGCGCTTTACCACCGTGCGCTTTGTGTCGATGGGCAGTAATTTGGAAACTCCAAGCTCGGTGGATTTTTGCGCGAGAAAATCAATCTTGCCATATTTTACGGGCGCAAAGCACAGCCAAATATCAGGCTCATTCTCTTGTTTACGAACGCATTTTTCAACCGAAAGACTGGCAGCCTTCTTACTATCATCAACAATCTTACCCCACCATTCGCCATGCTTGCCGTTAAATAACGCAACATGATTGCCCTTTTTCAGACGCATAACTTTAGTGACATAGTGGCTTTGGTCTTTATTAAGCGTAATCATCTGCCCTTTGGCCAAATCATCCGTAATATAGAGCCTTGCTTTCGGCGGTGTTTCTTCCATAACCAGAAGATGAGTAATCTAAACGACAATGGCAACCGCTTAATGCAAGAATGGTTAAATTTAGTGCGATGGGACAAACCCGTGGGCACATGGTTACTTTTTTGGCCTTGCGCATGGAGCATTGTGCTAGCTGCCGCCCAAACCCACATATCACTAATGCCGATGCTGCATTTAGTCGCGCTATTCTTCTTAGGCGCGCTCATCATGCGCAGCGCAGGCTGCATTATTAACGACCTATGGGATAAGGATTTTGATGCACAGGTAGAACGCACCAAAAACCGTCCATTAGCCAGCGGGGCGATTAGCATCAGGCAAGCATTGCTGTTACTGGCCCTATTATTATTCGGGGCGTTATTAATCGTTATCCAGTTAAAGGCAGCGGTCTTTTGGTATGCATTACTATCGCTACCCTTGGTTATTATTTACCCACTCATGAAACGAATCACTTGGTGGCCACAAGCATTTTTGGGATTAACCTTTAATTTCGGCGCTTTAATGGGCTGGGTTGCCGTCACAGGCGAGATCGCACTGCCCGCAATATTACTCTATATCAGCGGTATTTTTTGGACACTCAGCTACGATACTATCTACGCTTTTCAAGATATTACTGACGATAGTAAAGTTGGTATAAAATCAACAGCACTCTATTTGAAAGGCAAGGAAAAACAATCGATTGCGGTATTTTCATGCTTAAGTTTCGCAATCTATTTTTACGCCCTGGTTAACATAGGCGTAGGGATGGTGAGCTATCTATCCTCGCTTGGCGCACTACTGTTTATCATCCGACAAGTTCGAACCATTGATTCTGACAACCCACAAAAATGCTTATCCCAATTTAAAACAAATAATTTTTACGGTTTTATAATTTTAATGCCAATTTTAATATACTATTACTACTCTTAGTAGAGAGTTCCTTTATTTCTTTAGCTTATGTTAACTTTTGAAGCGTATAGTTAAGGGATGAAGGATGTGATTTAAGCGTATGGCGCACGAAACCGAAATACCAAATTCAGATGGGTTGACCAGCACGGCGATGCAAAACTGGCAAGCGATGTCTCCTAAAATGGAGCGTGACATTTCTCGTATGGCACTCACCTCGGCGGATACTATCCTTTATCAGTGGGATATTAAAAACGGTAGCATTACCTTTAGCGATAACATCAGCGATGTCCTTCCTCAAAACTTCACCCTGCCACGCCATATTGACGATTGGCAGGAAATGATTGACCCACGCGACTATGGCAACTGGTGCAACGCCAGAAAGCTATGGGAAACTGAAATTGGTACGTTTGAAAAACGCTATCGTCTTAAAAATAGCAAAGACGATTTATGGTTAAAACATACTCTTGTGCATCAAAAAGATAACAGCGCGTTAATTGGCACCATTAGCTTTAATTGCCGCGCGCCTGAATCTGAATCGCCTCCCCCAGCAACCCAGCACACTCTCTTAGAGAAATATGGCAATATGGGCACCATGCTTAATGCTGGTGAATTTATTTGCTGCTTGCAGGAGTTTCAGGAAAAAGAACATAGTAATTCGCACAATAGTATTATCATTGTGGCCATCACTAGCCTTTCCATCATCGCGCAGGCCTTTGGCCAAAATGCCGCCGAAGATGTGATGAAAGAATTAGAAGTTAAATTACGCTCAATTTTATCATCAGGTAACGAGCTTTATCGCATCCACCGCGACCAATTTGGTATTATTATGGAAGATTGCGACCGCGAGTGCGCGACTATCCATATTAATAAAATTAACGATGCTGTTCGCAACTATAGCGGAAAAACAAAATTTGGGGCGGTTCATACCAGCAGTATCTGCGGTTATAGCAACTTTAAAACCGC
>JALZUV010000060.1 GCA_023301245.1 Rickettsiales bacterium | reverse complement strand
CCCCACAAGCAGCAGCACCGATTGATGCGGATACTCATGCTGGAAGGTTAGAGCAGCGCAATGCGCGCGAAGCAGCCCTTTTAGAAGACCAAGTTGGTGCAGCGGGTTAGCCCGTCTTTTTACCCACAGATTGATAATTAAAACCAGCACGCTGCATTTCAGTAGGGTTGCAGATGTTGCGTAAATCTAGCACCGTCGGTACTTTCATTGCGGCTTTTAGCTTGGTTAAATCGAGCGAGCGAAAGTTGTTCCATTCGGTCAGGATAGCGAGTGCATCTACATTACTCGCTGCATCATAGCTATCTTTGCACCAATTTATATTTGGATTATCGCCAAAATGTTTTTTGCCCGCTTCCATGCCTTTGGGGTCGTAAATGCGTAAATGTGCGCCAGCGGCGAGCAAGTCTTCGCAAATGATAAGGGCGGGGCTCTCGCGAATATCATCGGTATTTTGTTTGAAGGTAATGCCCAGTACGCCGATGGTTCCATTTTCAGGGGCAGCGGCTAATACACGCTTGGCCATTGCATGTTTGCGTAGCTCGTTGGCCTCGATAGTGCTTTCTAAAATACGAAACGGCACGCCTGCTTGATTGGCAATATGGTGCAGCGCTTTGGTGTCTTTTGGAAAGCACGAGCCGCCAATACCTGGGCCGGGGTTGAGGAATTTATCGCCGATACGTTCATCTAGCCCCATAATATGCGCCACTTGGCGAATGTCGGCACCTGTGTGTTCGCATAAATCGGCCATTTCATTGATGAAGGCGATTTTGGTGGCGAGGAAGGAGTTGGAAGCATATTTGCTCATCTCCGCCGTTTCTAAATCGCTAATGATAATGGGAACCGTATCCAATGTTAGTGGGTGATAGAGGTTACGAATTTTTTCGGCTGCTGCATCATCTTCCACACCAACGACGACGCGTTCAGGGTGCATAAAATCGTCTACGGCGCTGCCTTCACGTAAGAATTCAGGGTTGGAGGCAATGGCATTCTCGCCAATAAGCGCTTTGATTTTGCGGTTCGTACCAACAGGTACGGTTGATTTTGTTACTACCACGGCATTAGTTGCTAAGTGTGGTGCAATTTCTTCGGCGGCGGCGAAGATATATTGTAAATCTGCTTCACCTGTTTCAGGGTGGGGAGGGGTTCCAACCGCGAGGAACACAATTTCCGCATCCTTTACGCCTTGCACCGTATCGGCGGTGAAGCTCAGGCGGCCAGAGTCACTGTTTTGCTGCATTAAGCGCGCAAGGGTAGGCTCAAAAATAATGGGATCGCCGCTTTGTAAGCGTTTTACTTTATCAGTATTATTATCGATACAGGTAACATTATGCCCATATTCGGAAAGGCAAACGCCTGTCACCAAGCCAACATAGCCCGTTCCTATTACTGCAACGCGCATTAAACTTCCTGACTCGCGGTAGCGTAGCGTTTAAGCATGGATTTTGTATCGGCGCCCATATCATCACGCGCGAGGGCGTAGGCGATGTTAGCTTCTAGAAACCCAACCTTGCTGCCGCAATCATAGCGCGTACCTTCAAAACGATAGCCGTGAAACGCGTGATTAGGAATCATCGATGCCATAGCATCGGTTAGTTGAATTTCACCTCCTGATCCAACTTGATGTTGGCCGAGAACGTCAAAAATATTAGGGTCTAAAATATAGCGGCCAATGATAGAAAGCGTTGAAGGTGCGGTTTCAGGCGAGGGCTTCTCGACCAATCCACGAGCTTTCACTAAGCGGCCTTCTTCGGCTTCTATGTCTAAAATACCATAGCTGGCGGTTTTTTCTTTGGGAACATCCATTACAGCGGTCATATTGCCGCCCGTGTAAGCATCCATCATTTGTTTTAGGCAGGGTGTGTCAGCTTGCACCATGTCATCGGCTAAAATTACCGCGAAAGGTTCGTCTTTAATTAAGTTGCGGGCGCACCATACGGCATGGCCTAGGCCTAATGGCTTTTGTTGGCGGGTGAAAATGATGTTTCCTGCTTCGGGCAACCAATTGCGGGTCAGGTCTAGCTCTTCCGCTTTTTCTCGGCCTTCTAATAAAGCCTCTAGCTCGTAAGAATGGTCAAAGTGATCGTCAATGGCGGTTTTATTGCGGCCAGTAACGAAGATAAATCGTTCGATTCCTGCGGCTTTCGCTTCTTCATAAGCGTAATGCACGATGGGCTTATCGACCACAGGGAGCATCTCCTTAGGCATCGACTTAGTAGCGGGCAGAAAGCGAGTTCCCATGCCGCCTACAGGGAAAACAGCAGTGCGTATCTTTTGTGTCATAATGCGGCGACTATAGCTTGCGCCTAAAACCATTGCTAGCGATAATGCATTTTGCGCCGAAAAGCGCTTGACTTGGGGGCACTAATGCGTAGATTTCGCCTCTAAAATCACCCAGCTAGGATAGAAAAATGGCTAAAAAGAATATCGTTCTTATCAAACTAGAAAGCACCGCAGACACGGGCTATTTCTACGTAAAAAAGAAAAACCCTAAGAATCACACGGAAAAATTCAGCTTCCGTAAGTACGACCCTGTTGTACGTAAGCATGTGATTTTTAAAGAAACTAAGTTGAAATCATAAATGATGTTTGAACTTATTTCTTCGGCTCACGCGCAAGAAGCCCTAGGGGGCGAACCTTCTATTTTAAGCAGTGTTTTACCACTGGTTTTAATGCTAGGTGTGTTCTACTTTTTGCTAATTCGTCCGCAGCAAAAGAAGATATCTAACCATAAAAAAATGGTTACGGCTCTTCG
>JALZUV010000059.1 GCA_023301245.1 Rickettsiales bacterium | reverse complement strand
GCCGTTACTATCCAGCTGCGTTTATGGTGTGATTGGCAAGATTATCGAGCGATTAAAACTGATATTTCGCAACGGGTGAAAGAGGCGCTTGATAAAGCTGGAGTGAATATTCCTTACGAACATTCTATGATTATTCCAGTTAAAGGAGATAAATAAAAATGACTGATGCAACGCAAAAAATAGACACTACCACGACGGATGTCGAAGCCCCTGCCATTGATTTTTCATCAGAAGGTTTACAGGCACTTGTGCCCGAAATTCAACAATGGCTCGTCGAACAAGCTCCAGGCTATGTGCTGAAATTAGTGGCAGCATTGGTAGTGTTTTGGATTGGTACTGCCGTCGCCCGCCGTGTGTTTAATTTTATTCAACGTCAGGCGCAAAATAATGCTCGTATTGATACTACGCTTGGCAAGCTAAGTGCGACCATGGCACGTTACGCCGTGATTATTGCCACGGTTTTAATTGCTGTGTCTATTCTTGGGGTAAAAGTCGCTTCTATTCTCGGCATATTCGCGGCGATGACCTTGGCAATTGGTTTGGCATTACAAGGCTCGATGAGTAATGTAGCTGCTGGCTTATTGCTGGTAATATTGCGGCCTTATAAGGTTGCCGATTATGTCGAAATTGCAGGACAAGAAGGCACGGTGGAAGACCTCAATGTGTTCAACACAACCTTACGCACGTTAGATAATATTCAAGTGATTGTTTCTAATGGCGAGGTGCGCTCAAACACCATTCGCAATTTCACTTCATTAGGTAAGCGCCGTGTTGATGTTGATTTTGGTATTGATTATGGCGATGATATGGATAAGGCCATCGACATTATCAAAAAGGTCGCGAGAAAAGACAAGCGCGTGTTGGATAAACCGCAAGCTCCATGGGCAAAAGTAATGTGCTTAAATGATAGCTCTGTTGATATTCAAATGCGTGTTTGGTGCAAGCCTGAAAATTATTGGGATGTGCGGTTTGATCTTATTAAGGCCGTGAAAGAAGCGTTCGATAAAGGTGGCATTACGATTCCTTACCCGCATGTGGTGGAAATTGTCAAAAAAGCGAGCTAATGAGTGCGTGATTTTGCGATAAGCCTATCGCGTTTGAATACCCCTCTGCCGATTGAGTGAAACCACCCGATTTCCATTTCTCTTGGTTATTGAGAGGTTTTTGGCTATGTTGAGCATCAATTACAACGATAGAGAGATTGATTGTGAACGGTTACTTACGGACGACAGTTTTACTGGCAGGGATGACGGCAGGTTTCTTGGCAATTGGTCAGGCAATGGGTGGAACATCAGGCGCGATGATTGCTCTTGTTATCGCACTTGGAATGAATGCCTTCTCTTATTGGAATTCAGATAAAATGGTGTTGAAAGCTTATAAAGCGCAACCCATTGACCCGCAAGATGCGCAGCTAAAACCGCTGGATGATATCATTATTCAACTTGCCAAGAATGCTGAAATTCCAAAGCCAAAAGCTTATATTATTGAAAACCCACAGCCCAATGCATTTGCCACGGGTCGTAACCCCGAACATGCTGCGGTTGCGGTGACTACAGGGTTGCTTGAGAGGCTTTCGATGGATGAGGTCGCGGGTGTTATTGCGCATGAGATGGCGCATATTAAAAACCGCGATACGCTGATTATGACTATTACGGCGACAATTTCAGGCGCATTAGGAATGCTTGCCAAAATGGGCGGTCTTTTTGGTGGTGGTCGTCAAAGCGGCAGGGGGCGTAACCCGATTATGGCCATTGCCGCGTCACTATTAGCCCCCATGGCTGCTATGCTGGTGCAAATGATGATTTCGCGTACTCGTGAATATGAAGCTGATCGTGTAGGCGCGGAAATTAGTGGTAAACCTCATGACTTGGCCGATGCGTTGGAGAAAATTTCCAATACTGCGCCACGCATTGCTAATCAAGCGGCAGAGAGAAACCCTGAAACGGCGCATCTATTTATTTTTAGCCCGTTCCTTCCTTCAGGTTTACGTAAAATGTTTTCAACGCATCCTGATCCCGCCGAGCGTATCCGCCGATTGCGGTTGATGGATAATGACGTTCAAGGGCAGGATAATTCCGCAGGGCCATGGTCGTCTGCGGCGTAAGGTAAGATAATGACCACAATCGGAACACCACTATCAAACACCGCAAAGAAGGTTGTGCTCTGTGGCTCGGGCGAACTTGGGAAAGAGCTGGCTTTAGAGCTGCAAGCGCTAGGTGTCGAAGTGATAGCGTTGGATAGTTATGCTAATGCTCCTGCCATGCAAGTGGCGCATCGTAGCCACGTGCTTTCGATGCTCGATGGTGCAGAGCTTCGTCGTATTATCGAGCTTGAAAAACCTGATCTAATCGTGCCAGAAATTGAAGCCATTGCAACGGATGCATTGTTGGAATTAGAGGCTGAAGGCTTCACCGTTATACCCACCGCACGCGCGACAAAGCTGACCATGAACCGCGAAGGTATTCGCCGTTTAGCTGCTGAAGAACTGGGTTTACGAACATCGCCCTATCAATTTGCGAGCGATGGAGAAACATTCAAAAATGCCGTGCAGCAAGTGGGAATTCCTTGCGTTGTTAAGCCTGTTATGAGTTCGTCAGGCAAGGGGCAATCGGTTATCCGCGTTGCGGCGGATATTCAAAAAGCATGGGACTATGCCGCACAAGGTGCGCGTGGTGCTGCAGGCACGGTTATTGTCGAAGGCTTTGTGCCGTTTGATTACGAAATTACGCTGCTGACGGTACGTCATAAAGATGGCACAAGCTTTTGCGCGCCCATTGGCCATCGGCAAGAAGATGGCGACTACCGCGAAAGCTGGCAACCGCAGCCAATGTCCGATAAGGCGTTGGCAGAAGCAGAGCGTATTGCAGGGGCCATTACGCAGGGCTTAAGCGGGCATGGAGTATTTGGCGTAGAGCTATTTGTGCAGGGCGATAATGTGTATTTTAACGAAGTATCGCCGCGCCCGCATGACACAGGTTTAGTCACGCTCATGTCGCAAAATTTATCGCAATTTTCGTTACATGTTCGTGCAATTTTAGGCTTACCAATTCCGCAAATTAAGCAACTGGGCGCAAGTGCCTCTAGCGTAATCTTAGTGGAAGGTAACAGTAATCAATTAGAATTTTCGAATCTAGAAGCTGCGCTCTCGCAGCCCGATACAATCTTGCGCTTATTTGGTAAGCCAGAGGTAAAAGGCCGCCGCCGTATGGGAGTGGCCGTCGCGCAAGGCAACTCAATTGATGAGGCTCGCAAGAAGGCACGTACCGCTTCGCAAGCAGTTGTTACCACAGAGATTGCTAAAACTGCCTAAGGCAGCTATATCTTTAGGACAATAAGGGCAGGAAAATTATGAGCAAAAAACCCGCATGGGATCAATATGGTGAGTATCTAAATATCGATAAGGTATTAGGGGCGCAGCATCCGCAAAGCACCGCAGCGGGTAACCCCGTGCATGATGAAATGTTATTCATTCAGTTCCACCAAGTGTATGAGCTATGGTTTAAGCAAATTCTGTTCGAGCTGGACGATATTCAAGGCCGTTTTGCGGGCGATAAAATGGATGAATCAGACATGCAACCCATTGCCATGTATCTGAACCGTATTGTTGAAATTTTCAAACAGATGGAAAGCATGATTGATGTGCTGGAAACGATGCCTTCGCAATCTTTTACTGATTTCCGCGAGTATCTTACCACGGCCTCAGGTTTTCAAAGCTTGCAGTTCCGCTTAATTGAAACGCGCCTTGGTTTGTTGCGTAAAGACCGTATTCCCGTATTCCACGGTGAATTCGATGCAGATTTATTATCGGAAAGTCAGAAGTCTATCGCTAAAGCTGAAAACTCGCTCAGCTTGTTTGAGCAGCTAGATAGCTGGCTAAGTCGCACCCCATTTGTGGAGCTAGGTGACTATAATTTTTGGGATGATTACCGAACCGCCGTTTATAAAATGTTCGATGATAAGTTGACGGAAGCGAACGCGAACCTAAAAGGTGAGGCGCTAGAAAATGAGCTGAAATCTTTAGACCGTGGCCGCCAGAAATTCGAAGGTATCTTCGATGCGGAGCAAAATGAGAAGAGCCCATGGCGCATGAGCTATAAGGCGCTTAAAGCGGCGTTATTCATTACCATTTACCGCGAACAGCCCGTGCTGCAAGCGCCGTTCAACCTGCTAAAACAGATTATGGATGTGGATGAGTTGCTGGCTCGTTGGCGTTTTCGTCATGCATTAATGGTGCAGCGTATGGTAGGTATGGGCATGGGTACAGGTGGCTCGTCAGGCTATGAATATCTGCTGCGCACCGTAGCCGAACATCGTATCTTTACCGATGTTTTCGCGCTGAACGCTTATCTTATTCCGTCAAAATCTCTGCCAAAATTGCCAGAGGAAGTCAGCAAACAAATGCATTATCATTATAACTCAGGAGCAGCCGCATGACGTTAACAGGAAAACACGCCATTGTTTGTGGCGCAAGTAAAGGCATTGGCCGTGCCTCCGCGATTGCACTGGCCGAACAAGGCGCAACAGTAACGCTACTGGCTCGCAATGGCGATGCGTTAGAGAAGGTTAAAGCAAGTTTGGCAGGCGAGGGGCATCATGTGCTAGTCGCCGATGCTGCTAAAACAGATGAGCTTTCAAAAATTGTAAGCGACCATCTGCAAACGCATGGTCCTGCGCATATCCTCGTTAATAACAGCGGCGGCCCACCTGCTGGCCCTGTTCACAAAGCCACGGCTGACCAGTTTCTTGCTGCTTTCACGCAGCATCTTCTTGGTAACCACGCGATGACTCAAGCCGTGCTTGAGGGCATGAAGGCTGAAGGTTATGGCCGTATTATCAACATCATTTCAACTTCAGTTAAGTTGCCACTTAAAGGGTTGGGTGTATCCAACACCATCCGTGGTGCGGTGGCTAACTGGGCAAAAACCTTGGCTGGCGAAGTGGCTGAATTTGGCATTACAGTAAATAACGTACTGCCCGGTGCAACCGATACTGACCGCCTATCTGAAATATTCGAAGGCAAAGCCGCCAAACTTGGCAAGACGGTTGATGAGGTGATTGTGTCAGAAAAAGCCATCATCCCCGCTGGCCGCTTTGGCAAGCCCGAAGAACTCGCCGCTGCGGTGTCATTTCTCGCAAGCCCCGCTGCTGCCTATGTGAATGGAATTAACATGCCTGTCGATGGTGGCCGTACAGGTTGCCTATAAAGATGCGACAAATTCTCAATTTTATTGATGGTCAAATTGTCGCGCCAGCGGCAGGCAATTTCATTGATAATATTGAGCCTGCAACGGGAGCGGTTTATAGCCAAATAGCAAATTCCGATGCGACTGATGTTGATGCCGCCGTAAAAGCCGCCCAAGCCGCATGGCCCGCATGGCGCAAAACCACCCCCCACGCACGCGCCGCAATGCTAAATAAGCTGGCCGATTTAATGACCGCCAAGCAAGAGGATTTCATTCGCGCCGAAGTGATTGATAATGGCAAACCTGTATCACTTGCAGGTAAAGTGGACGTGCCACGCGGCATCGCCAACCTTCGCGCTTTCGCCGATGCGGCGTTGGAGTTTGGTGGCGAAGAATTTAAGAAGCCAGCCTCTTATAGTTACACGTTGCGCGCACCTATCGGCATCGTATCGGTCATTTCTCCGTGGAATTTACCGTTATTATTATTTACTTGGAAATTAGCGCCAGCACTTGCCGCAGGTAACTGCGTTATTGCGAAACCTTCCGAAGTAACACCCATGACTGCCTTTATGCTTTCCGAATTGCTCAACGAAGCAGGTTTCCCTAAAGGCGTTGTGAATATTTTACATGGTCGTGGGGCTAGCGTTGGGGCGGCAATCACAGAGCATCCTGATATTCGCGCCATCTCCTTCACAGGCGGTACTGAAACAGGCACGACCATTTATAGCGGTGCGGCCAAACAGCTTAAAAAAATATCGCTAGAACTTGGCGGTAAAAACCCTGCCATTATCTTTGACGATGCCGATTGGGAGCAGATGCTCGCAGGCGTACAAATGGCAGCATTCGCCAACCAAGGGCAAGTGTGCTTATGCGGCTCGCGCATTTTAGTGCAAAAAACTATCTATGATAAATTTAAAGCTGCCTTTGTTGAGCGCGCCAATAACATCGTAATCGGCGACCCACTAGAACCATCAACCCAGCATGGCGCAACCGTATCTAAAGACCATATGGAAAAAGTGTTGAGCTATGTTGAACTCGCTAAGCAAGAAGGTGGCATGATTTTGACGGGCGGCAAACGCCGTATTGTCGAAGGCCGTTGCGCCGAGGGTTACTTCATCGAGCCCACCATCATCGAAGGGCTGGGCGCACATTGCCGCACCAACCAAGAAGA
>JALZUV010000058.1 GCA_023301245.1 Rickettsiales bacterium | reverse complement strand
GGTGCAGGCGGGCGCTCCTACGGTATTCATGTGGCGCGTTTAGCGGGCTTGCCAAACTCGGTTTTAAGCCGTGCTGAAGGCTTACTGCAACAGCTCGAAGCAGAAAAGCTTTCTAGCCCCACGGCACTACCGTTATTTTCCGCCCCCAGCCCTGCAGTTTCTACGGCCATTTCAGACCACCCTGCCATTGATGAATTAAAGGCAATTTCGCCCGATGAAATGACACCAAGACAAGCGCATGAAGCGCTTTACACGCTAAAGGGGCTTGTGTCAGAACAACTCAACTGTGGCGAGTAGGCATCATTTGTTAATTCATCTTTACCAAAAAATATAAAAAATCGCTGAAAAACCAAAATCTTAACCCTCTTGTAAAGCAGGCCTGTTATATTCTAAAATCGAGGGAATATGAGCAACCAATTTGGCAATTTTAATCTACCTGACGAGCTTCAGCCTAAAGAGGGTGAAGCCGCCAAGGAGAGCCAACCAGAAACTGAACAACAAGCCTCCCCTCCTCCACAGGCACCGCCTGCACAACCAGTTCCCTCTGTAGAATCACCACCTGCCACTGAATATACTCCCGCTACGGCAGAAGAAGTGGCCGCATTTGACCCTCTTGCCGCTGAATTTTCGGCACCACTTGCCTCTGCGCCGCCACCTTCTACGGATGCTACCCATGCAGGCGAGCCTGCCGCGCCCACTCAAACCTCTGCCTCTGCTGCTGATTTCAGCCCCGATGATAACTCCGCTTCGATGGAACCAACCACTGAACCTAAAAAGCGCCCCATGCGTATTGGTGAAAAACTGATAAGCCTCGGGCTCATTTCGGACGATCAGCTTGGTGTTGCCCTGCAAGAGCAAAAAACGAAAAAGAAGCTACTCGGCACTATTTTGGTGGATATGGGCTTCATCACCGAAAATGCGCTGGGTGAAATTCTCGCAGAATCAGCAGGGACCAAGAAGTTTGATCCAAAATCGACGATGCTCGACCCCACGCTTGTTAAGCGCGTGCCTAAAGAGATAGCCACACGCCATAAAGTGCTCGCTGTAAGCTTGGAAGATAATGAATTACAATTAGCCACCTCCGATGTTTATAATGTTTTGGCCGCAGATCAGGTTCGCCGATATTTTGACAAAACGGTTCAAATTGAACCCGTCTATTGTTCGGAAGCCGAAATTCTCGAAATTATCGATCAATATTACGATTACGAACTCTCGATTGACGGAATTCTGCGTGAGATTGAAACAGGTAAACGCGAAACTGAAGATTTAAACGGCACGCAAGAGGGCTACGTTAACCCAACCGTTCGCCTCGTCGATGCGATATTGGTCGATTCCATCAAAGTTGGCGCGTCCGACATTCACTTTGAGCCTGAAGGTCAATTCCTTCGTTTGCGTTATCGTATCGATGGCGACCTCGTACAGATTCGCAGTTTTCACCGCAGCTATTGGCCTGCCATTGCGGTGCGTATCAAAATTATGTCTGGCATGAATATCGCCGAAACCCGTATGCCGCAAGATGGCCGTATTTCCTTTAGTGTTATGGGGCGCGAAGTTGATTTTCGTGTCGCCACCCAGCCCACAGTGCATGGCGAAAATATCGTAATGCGTTTGCTCGATAAAACGAAGTCACTCGTACCACTGGAAGACCTTGGCTTTGCCGATCATAATATTAATCTGCTCAAAAAACTATTAAAGCGCCCTGAAGGAATTATCATTGTAACGGGCCCTACAGGTAGCGGTAAAACCACGACCCTCTATTCAATTTTAAGTTACATCAACTCGATTGATGTAAATATTATGACGCTGGAAGACCCTGTGGAATATCAATTGCCGCTCATTCGTCAAACGAATGTACGCGAAGGATTGGTCGATTTTAATAACGGTATTAAATCGCTCATGCGTCAAGATCCCGACATCATTTTCATTGGTGAGGTGCGCGACGAAGATACTGCCCTTATGGCCGTGCGCGCCGCACTCACGGGTCACCAAGTATTTACCACCCTACATACAAATGACGCTTTAGGCGCTGTGCCGCGACTTGGCGATATTGGTGTTCCTGCTCACTTACTTGCGGGCTCGCTTATTTGCTCCATCGCGCAACGCCTAGCACGTAAATTATGCAGCGCCTGCAAAACTCCACGCATGGCATCTGCTGAAGAAGCGCAAATTTTAGGCTTCCCGCCTGATGCCCCTCCTACCGTTCATGAACCAATAGGCTGTGATATTTGCCGTGGAACGGGGCATAAAGGCCGCACCGCCATTATCGAAATACTACGCATCGATGAGGGGTTAAACGAATTAATCGCGACTAATACGACACGAAATACTATGATGAATTACGCACTAAACAATGGATTTATTACCATGGTAGAAGATGGTATTGATAAAGTGCTCCAAGGTGAGATTGATATTGCTCAACTTATCTCTACCTTGGATATGACGGATAGAATGTAGGAAATAAATGGCGACGTATCAATATTCAGCAATGAACGAGACTGGTAAAACGGTCAAAGGCGAGATGACCGCTGAAAGTGAGATTGATCTTGAAGCTCGTTTAAAGGAGCTAAAGCTTGACCTTATTTCCTCTGCCGTTGCGAAACAAAAACGCGGTGGATTCTTTAACGCCGTCACCGCTAATGATTTAATTATTCTATGTTTACACATGGAACAATTAAGCCGCGCAGGCGTACCGCTTCTTGAGGCCATTGCCGATGTTCGCGATTCCACCGATTCCACGCGTTTGCGCGATATTATGGCCGGTGTTTTTGAAGAAGTGAAAAATGGATCTCAATTCTCGGAAGCGCTCTCCAAACATCCAAAAGAATTTGATAGTGTTTTTGTTGGCCTTATTAAAACGGGTGAACAAACGGGCGATATGACCGAAATTTACACCCATCTCGCTGATCACTATAAATGGTCGCATGATATTAAACGTAAAATTAAAAAAGCCCGTACTTACCCTATCTTCTTGCTCATTGTTATGGTGGGGGTAATTTCAGTATTGATGATTTTTGTAGTGCCAAAGTTGATTGATTTTATTACGTCTCAAGGTTTTGAAATTCCAATTCATACACGCGCACTCATCGCCACATCTGAAGCATTTGAAAATTACTGGTATATTATTTTTGGACTACCTATTCTCGCCTTTACAGCCCTAAAGCTTGCTTATCACACCTCGCATAACTTTGCCTTTCGTGTCGACACAATCGCGCTAAAGCTCCCCTTCTTTGGCCCTGTCATTCGTAAAATTAACATGGCACGCTTCACCCATTTCTTCGGCATTATGTTCCGCAGTGGAGTTGATATATTAGAATCGCTACATTCAGCAAAAAGCGTGGTCGCAAACCTTAAACTAAAAGATAGTATTGGCCGCGTGCGCGAAGGCGTTTCTGAAGGTAGTACTGTAACCGATGCATTGCAACGCTCAGGAGAGTTCCCGACGATGGTGGTGCGTATGTTTAAAGTAGGTGAAAATAGCGGCAACATGAATGAGGCCCTCGAAAATGTGAACTTCTTCTATAATCGCGAAGTGAATGATGCAGTAGAAGGAATGGTTGGAATGATTCAACCCGCCCTAACCATTGTAATGGGCATATTAATATTTTGGGTAATTTCGGCAGTCTTTGGCCCGCTGTATGATGCCTTTAGCCAAATGCCAATTTAAACTGATAAGTAAGAAAGGAGGGCGTAAATTAAATAGTGGCAAAGAATAAAACATCTTTTGTATTTTTTGTAGGCGATGACGGTGTCATCGTATCGCATATTATTGGCAAAAAAGTCATGCGGAAAATTTTCCTTTCTTCTTCTGATGCAGATTCAATGGTTGCGCTAAAAGATCTGACCGACAAAGACCCTAAAGCACCCATCTCTATTTTGCTCGATAGCATCGACCAGTCTTATCAAACACAGAGTTTTCCACCTGTCGCTAAAATGAGCGTACAGAAGCTGGTCAATAAAAAGCTGGAACGCGACTTTGCCGCTGGCGATATCACCACCTCATTGCCATTAGGCAAAGAAAAAGAGGGCCGCCAAGATTGGAAGTTTCTTTTAATATCGATTGTCCCCTCGCCCACATTAATGCAGTGGGTAGATTATATTTTAGAATTGGAGAACCCATTCAAAGGGATTTACCTTGTTCCTGTTGAATCAGAAATACTGATTAAAAACCTTATTGGCAAAAAACCTAAAGATGAGAAACAATCCGTCTGGCATATGCTAGTGCTACATAATAAAGTAAGCGGCTTCCGACAAGTTATCACCAAAAATGGGCGCCTTACTTTTACTCGACTAACGCAAGCCAATACAGGCGATAATGCGCCACTCGTTATTGCTGGTAATATTGAACAAGAATTAGTCAGTACTATTGAATATTTAAAACGTCTTTCTTATCGTGAAGATGAAGGGCTAGATATTACGGTTATCGCATCGCCACAAATTGTTGAAGCAATTGATAGCAATAAAATTGGAACACATAATAACGCAAATTTCATTACCCCAAGCCAAGCGGCTGAAAAATTGGGCTTTGATGAAGATGATTATAGTGACAACCACTTTACTGATATTATTTTCTCAGCGGCATTCAGCAATAATCGTAAAAAGGTGCTGCCCCTTCATAGCGAATTAAGCAAAAAAATTAGTCTTTTCCAAAAATCCGTCAGTGCTGTTAAAGCGGCGGCAATCCTCTTATGCCTATTAATTGTACTCGGCATGGTTTATTTCGCTTATCTTTGGTACTCATCTTTATCTTCTGCCGCCCCTATTGAATCCTCCATTGATAGAAATCAAAAACTTATTTCTGGAATTACACAGGAAGCAGAGACGCTCCCCAAAAATATTAAAAAAATTGAAAATTCTGTTTATATTTATCAAACATTTGCCGACCAAAAACACGTCCCCATCGATTTTGTGAAGCAGCTTATTGAAGTAAGTCAAAACGGCACATTGGTTAAAAACATCAGCTGGAAATCCAGCAATAGTTTTGCAGATAGAGCGAGCAAAAAACAAGATACTATTACAATAGAAGTAGCGGTTAACCTCCTAGAAACTGCCCGTACTTCTGAAGCAAGAATAGAATTAGTAAATGAATATTTAGAAGCACTACGCAACAAGTTCCCTGAATTTGAAATTACTCACAATGATATTGAAGGCACTCTCTATGAACGCGGCAAGCTAGCGGTTGATTTCACTAGCAGTGCCAGCAGAACTCTAGCGCAAACACCAATTAATTTTAACATTAGCTTCTCCATCGCACCTCCAAATACAAGAGGGCGCCGATGAGTACAAAGCTAGTCACATTAAAAAAACGAATTATTTCGCAAGCCATTAAATCTGGGATTATGGTTTTAGGCTGCACCATTGCGTTAAGCGCCGCCTATTATTTTTATCAAAGCTCAGAAGCTGAAATTAATAAATTGCAGTCACGCGACCGTCAATTGAAGCAGAAAATTGCTCAACTGCAATCGAATAATAGCAACGCTGGAAAAACATTAAAACTATATAAGCAGCTAATAAAAGAATCAAAAATAAAGCCCTTAGAGTTAAACCGTAAGCAAATTTCTACGCTTATCAGCTCTTTAAGCGATAGTTACCGAATTAATAATGTGAATATTACTATCGCTCCCATTAAAGAGAATAAATCAGGCGCATTTGCACAAGAGGCGGGCACGATTATAACCACGGAAATTTCAATTAAATTTGAAAGCCCCAGCGATATTCACGCTTTTGCCTTTATCGATAATTTAAGCAAGAAGTTTCCTGGTTATTTAAATATTAAATCTTTTGATACTCAGCGCACAGGTGAGGTTTCTGAAAATACTTTGCGCTCCCTTTTAAAGGGTGGAAGAGCCAATTTCATTCAAAACCAAATAACCTTTAGCTGGCTTGGTCTTCGCCCTAATGTCGAAACCAAGAAAGGAGGGTCATGATGCGCTCTATCTTGAAAGTCGCAGCTCTAGGATTCTCCATTATTATAAGTCAGGCTGTGCTAGCGCAACAGTCCCCTCTATTAGAATTGCCTAATATGCAGGAACCCACCCCAAAAATTAGCTCCGAAAATAAAGAATTGGAGCTACTTTCGCCCAACGAAATTTATGATCTTTATGATGGCCAGACCCCTGCGGCGAAAACGAAATCTGTAGAGCCAACTATTGCTAATGAAAGCATTGCCGAGAAAGAAGCAAAGTCTATTGAGTCTAGCTACAGTCGTTTAGTTAATGAATTAAACGATGATAGTAATGAGCATGATGATGACAACCAAGAATATAATATTGATAAATTATGGACGCATAAATCCGTCATGCTACTTCCCAACGAGGTGAAAATTTTTAATGCAGCCTTAGGCCGTTATGCAAAATCTCTGCTTAAACCTATTTTTGAAGCAGAAGTTCAAGAAGAAGAGGTTGAGCAAGTTGCAGCTGAAGTTGTTACTAAGCCTGTTAGTAAAATAAAATACCCCTTCATTTCTCTTAATTCTATTATGTATAAGAACCCTAACGAATGGGCAGTTTGGATTAACCGAAAGCGCTATTTTCCCTATAACCGCGAGGCGTTGGATGGTATTAAGGTTTCCTCTGTTTCTAAAAACACTGCCACTATTATTTGGAAACCTGTCGCCGCAGAAACCGAAAATACCGCTAATGATATTAACCTAGATAATTCTTTAGATGGCTCTTTAGATGAAGGAATCACCTTAGAATATGAAGATGATATCACGCAGTCGCAGATAGATAATACGTTAATTCCTTCCACCCTACCCGCGAATGTGAAAGAGCGTGAAGATGGAAGTTACGCCATTACGCTTTCTTCTAATCAAGTATTTATTAGCGATGACTTTACAACTCACGAAGGCCATGCAGCGACCACTCGAATCAATAATATTTACCAAGCTCATTTGCGAGAAAAACGGCAAACTGCTGATAGCACTGCTAAGGTGACAATCAACAGTTCTGCTGGAATTAACACCGACCCCGTTGAACAGCAAGCGCAGCAAGATATTAATCAGTTGCTTGAGCTCTATAAAGAATCAGGAGAGACGGCTTTACCTTCACGTTAAGCAGCGTTATAAATAAGCAATGAACACTCCACTTTCTATTACCGAAATTTCAAAATCATATGGCCAGCACAAAGTGCTAGACAAGGTTTCATTGAGCCTAAAAGAGGGCGAACTTTTTGGCCTTATTGGCCTAAATGGTATTGGTAAAACGACGATGATTAAATGCATCTTACAGCTTTCACACGCTGATGCTGGCACTGCAAACTTCTTCGGAATTGATTGTGTGAAAGATGAGTCTCGCCAAAACATCGCTTACTTGCCAGAAAAATTCTTCCCCTCCAAACATCTACGAGGAATGGAATATCTCGACCTGTGCCTCGATTATTATGGCCTAAAACTAGATAAATCCGAAGCCAAGCAAGCCGCACTTGATTTGCAGCTTGATGTGGATGCGTTAAATAATCGCATCTCATCTTATTCAAAGGGTATGGGGCAAAAAATTGGTTTAATTGGTGCGTTTTTATCGAAACGTCCTCTACTTATTTTAGATGAACCGATGAGTGGCCTTGACCCTAAAGCCCGTATTGCACTGAAGAAAAAACTTATCAGCTACCGTGATGAGGGAAACACTATATTCTTTAGCTCGCATATTCTGGCCGATATTGATGAGATTTGCGATCGCGTTGCCATTATTCATGACACAAAAATTCGCTACCTTGGAACGCCACAAAACTTCAAAGAAGAATATCCTGAAGATTCACTAGAGAAATCATTTCTAACGGCTATTGCCGCTTAGCGTTTTTGACGCTGCGCCTTTTGCCAAGCGCGATATTTCTTCACATTCTCTAAATGCCCTGCATTATTTTTAGCGAAATAATGGCCGCCTGTCCCCGTAGCTACCATAAATAAATCATCATGCGTTGCAGGGTTTAGTACCGCAGCAATTGCCTCTTTACCCGCATTACAAATGGGGGTGGGCGGCAGACCTTTATTTAAATAAGTGTTATATTTATTCGGCGTTTTCAAATCTTTATAGGTTAATGCCCGCACCCCTGTTTGCCCGCCATGAATACCATAGGAAACGGTTGGGTCAGCTTGCAGCAACATCCCCTTATGCAGGCGGTTAATATAAAGGCCTGCCACATGAGTGCGTTCATGCCCAACGCCAGTTTCTTTCTCTACGATGGAAGCTAAAGTTAGTGCTTCATTCTTTGTTTTAAACGGTAGACCTTCGACGCGGCTTGGCCATAATTCATCTATCACTTTTAGGCGCGCTTTTTGCATTCTATCAATGATAGATTGACGGGTTTCACCTTTGGTATAACGATAAGTATTAGGCAGTAAACTACCCTCAGCGGGGCGCTTTTCAATCGTGCCTTCTAGCTCTGGGGCTTGATTGATAATTTCAACCACTTCTGCACTGGTCTTACCTTCTGAAACCATAATTTGGCGTAGAATAATATCGCCTTCGCTTAGTTTTTCAATCACCTGCGAGGGGTTGATGCTAGCGGCAAACACATATTCGCCTGCCTGAAATTTACCTGCAACCCCTAAAAAACGCGATAATATGCGGAAGGCTTTAGGATGTTTAATAACCCCTTTATTGGCCAATTTCTGCGCGATAGTAGCGCCGCCGCTACCGCGTTCGATAGTCACTTCCACCTCTTGCTGGTTGGCTGATTCGCTTTGTGGATAAACAAACAATAACCACAAAGCAGCGGCTATCGCTGCGATAACCCCGATAGAAAAGACAGTAACGAAAAGTTTTTTCACAAGCTAATTCGCCTCATCAATTTTTTGTTCGTACCATGTTTCGCCAATGGCTATTTTCTCACGATTATTCTTTTCGCGCCAATTGTTCGTGTCGCGCAACGAATAAATACAGCCACAATATTGCTGAGCGTAAAATTCTTCTTCCTTGGCTAAATCATACATGCGGGCACCGCCGCCATCTTTACGCCAATTATAGGTCCAATAAGTTACATCATCATAAGGTGCGGCAGAACGCACACCAGAATCATTAATTTGGTTCATGTCTTTCCAACGCGAAATACCCAAGCTACTCGTCATCACTTTAAAATCATGCTCATGCGCATAAAGGGCGGTACGCACAAAGCGCATATCGAAACACATGGTGCAACGAACACCTTTTTCAGGCTCCTGTTCCATACCTTTGGCACGGGCGAACCAATCTTGCACATCATAGTCAGCATCAACAAAGGGGATGCCTAGTTTTTTCGCATAACGAATATTTTCTTCTTTACGAAGTTCATATTCTTTTTTGGGATGAATATTGGGATTATAGAAAAAGATGGTCAGCTCTAAGCCGCTTTCATGCATCTTTTCGATGAGTGGGCCAGAACACGGAGCGCAGCAACTATGCAGCAATACGCGTTTTTCGTCATGCGGAACTTCAAAATTGTGGGTTTCATTTACCATAGTTTGTTGTGGATAAAATGGTAAGAAAAGTCAAGCTACGCCTAACGTAGCATCGGAGATTTTTCTTCTAATTTTTCGCTTTTAGCTCGCTCGCGCTCGGAAAAACTTTGCTGGTTTTCTAGCTCATCAACACGGTGAAGTAGTTTTTTCTGTTCGTTGCGAACCTCGAAACTACTGTTCATTTTTACGAAATCGCCTACTTTTGTTTGCATATATCCGCGCCTAAATAGCTCATCTTTACCGAATAAATGCTTGGTCGCATTATCTTCCGAACGCTCACTTTTTTGAAAATAATTCACGATGGGGGCAGCAATTAAACTCGCGCCTGTAAATAGCGCCGTCGAAGTAATGAGGGTACGTTTAAAATCTGATTTACTATTTAAAAAACCCTTACGATCTTCACTTTCATATAGACCTTTCAGACTCTCTGAAAACCCGTCTTTAGTTGGATTAAAGATATTCATAACAACACCAACCGTACTGGCAATACCAAAGCCAACCACCGAGGTACTAATGAGGAAATTCGATAATGTATCCTTCCAATCCAGCTTTGGTTGCTGAATTTCACGACGGCGCTGTTTCACCTCAGCGATTAATTCTTCATCGCTGAGTTGCTCATAGCCTGAAATGCGTGTAACTTTATCCATTGCCATTACTATAGAGTATTGAAGTTACAGTTTGATGACAAACCCAACAAAAATTGCCGCAATTATTACGGTCTATAAACCTCCCCAAGCGGTTGATTTATTAATCAAGAACATCCAATCGCAGGTTGATGAGGTTATTATTGTCGATAATGGCGATAATAAAGCTGAAAATGACTGTATTTGGCTTAAAAACCCCAAAAATGGCCTCGCCAAAGCACAGAATATGGGTATTGAAAAAGCGCGAGAGCTGCAATGCACCCACGTTTTACTGCTAGATGATGACTCAATTCCTGCTCCTAACATGGTTTCCAAGTTACGCGCGGCGCATAAAAAGCACCCAAATGCAGCAGTTATCGCCCCCTATTTACAAGAAGAGGCGACAGGAAATCCGCCTAAATATATCGCGCCAAAAAGCGAATATACCTTCAAGCGCGTATCATTTGACGATGACACCCCAATATTGACCGACCTGTATTATGTGGCAGCCTCAGGCAGCTTTATCCCCATGGAAACCTTCGATAATATTGGCGAGATGAAAGAAGAGTTCTTTATCTATTTTATTGATACAGAATTTTGTTTGCGTGCTCGCGTGGCAGGCTTTGATATTATCGCCGTGCGCGATGCAAAAATGCAGCATGCATTTGGCGAGTCTAGTACGCATAAATTAGCGGGTAAAACCATCAAAACCACCAATCACTCGGCAAGCGCGCGCGAGTTTATGTTTAAAAACCGTCGTCATTTATGGATAAAATATTTTGAAAGTGACGCAGGCTATGTGCTGTTTGATATTTTGCGGGCGCAAAGCGAAGCCATCCGCGTGCTAATGTACGAAAACCAAAAGGTCGAAAAGCTACAAGCGATGGTCAAAGGGCTGTTTAGCGCTTGATGGTTTTACTAATATTGCTTACAATTTCAGCGATATAAATTTTAAAGGTTACACAGCATGAAAATCGGCGTTCCTAAGGAAATTAAAACCCACGAATATCGCGTTGGCCTCGTACCAGGTTCAGTGCGTGAACTTACTGCACGTGGACACGAACTCATGGTGGAAACCAACGCTGGCGAAGGGATTGGTTTTACTGATGCTGATTATAAAGCCGCAGGCGCCACCATCGCCGCCGATGCCAAACAGGTTTTCGCCGAAAATGAAATGATTGTGAAAGTAAAAGAGCCGCAGGCCGTTGAGTGCAAAATGTTGCGCAAAGACCAGCTACTTTACACTTATCTTCACCTCGCCCCCGACCCTGAGCAAACGCAAGGGCTGATTGATTCTGGCTGTATCGCCATCGCTTACGAAACCGTGACCGATGATCGCGGCGGCTTGCCGTTACTTGCCCCCATGTCAGAAGTGGCGGGTAAATTATCCGTACAAGTAGGCGCTCAATGTTTGGAAAAACATAGCGGCGGTAGCGGTGTGTTACTTGGTGGCGTACCGGGTGTTGCGCCAGCACATGTGGTAATTATTGGTGGCGGTATGGCGGGCACTAGCGCTATTACCGTAGCCGTTGGCATGGGCGCACAAGTGACCGTGCTTGAGCGCTCTATCAACCGCTTGCGCGAACTCGATGCGCAATTTGGTGCGACGATCCACGCAGTATATTCCACGGAAGAAGCGATTGAATCTTACGTAACACAGGCCGATTTGGTGATTGGTGCAGTGCTTGTACCGGGTGCAGCATCGCCCAAACTTGTTACGCGTGATTTAATTACAAAAATGAAAAAAGGCGCGGCGATTGTTGATATCGCAGTCGATCAAGGCGGTTGTGTGGAAACCACCAAAGCCACCACACACGCTGACCCAACCTTTATCATCGATGATGTGGTGCATTACTGTGTCGCCAATATGCCTGGTGCTGTGCCGCGCACTTCGGCCATCGCGCTGAATAATGCGACGCTGCCATTTGCCCTCGCCCTCGCCGATAAAGGCGCGAAACAGGCGATGCTTGATGATAAACACCTGCTTAATGGTTTAAACGTATGCCAAGGTAAAGTGACCTATGAAGCCGTATCGGAAGCATTAGGCCATGCTTATGTGCCAGCTGAAGAATGTGTGAAAGCGCTTTAAACGCCGCAATAAGGCACGAATGCATAAGATTCGAGCAACTTTGCCGCTATTAGCAACGCAAATACCAAACCAATTGTAATATTGCTGCGCTTACGCGTGCCATAGCAGAGGTTGACTGCCTTATGAAAAGCTGACTTTATCGCTTCTTTTGCATTTTCAATTGGGTTTAAGGTGGTTGCACTCATACAACTAGTATAGCAAATTATAGCAGCGAGCGCCATAGAGCAGAAGTGGCGAGGTCGGCGCGGATATTCTCGGCATTTTCCCTAGCGTCGTCATCTTCGCCCCATTTGGCCATATTATGCGACTCTTCTAAGCGTGAAAGAGTGAAAATTTCTTCCTCATTCAGCTTGTTTTGCACAAAGAACCAGCCTAGCAATAATGAAGTGGTTGGTTTAACGACTGCGGCGAGCAGTGCCAATTGCCATTCATTCAGTGTTTCGAGTTTTTCTAAATGGCGCGGTTGATTTTCGGGTGCTTGGCGGACAGGCATAATGCTTTGTGTCACCTCATAGCGGGTCGAAAACTCCACCTGCGCATGGTTAATCCATGGCTGCCATTGAGTGCGCTGCACATTCGATAAACCTTCATCCATATCATGATAGAATAATAAATCAGTTTCGCCATATTCCAGCAGCTCCACCAGCAGCTCGTTGCGGCGCGGTGCCGCAATATCCAACGCGAGCGATGCCATACCCGTAAGCGGCAATTTATTCTTATCAATCTTATCGCCCATGGCGTTCCACTCGTCGGCCACGGCTTGCGCAAACTTATCGCTCGGCAATATTACTTTATTTTTAGCAGGGGTGGTGAGGGCTTTTCCATCTAAGAGAACCGCGCCATTTTCTACCGTCGCTTTATCAAAGAACTTCTTCATGAGGGCTGTTTAATATCTAACAACTTAAAGGTTTGTTCAAAATGCTCAGGCACGGGCGCATCCACCACAATTTCTTTACCGAAGCAACTTTCAGGAATCACGATTTTTCGTGCATGTAGGTGCATCTTTTTCGGCAATTGCATCCCTTCGGGAAAGGCCATATCGCCGCCATATTTACCATCGCCCAAAATTGGACATTCCAGATAAGACATATGCACGCGCAACTGATGCTTACGGCCTGTTTGTGGCGAAAGCTCAACAAAGCTTAACTTGGAAGCGAAACGCTCCATCACCAGATAAGTAGTATGGGCAGGCTTGCCATCTTGGGTGACGGCCATTTTCTCTTCACCGCTATAGACACGCTTGCCGATAGGGGCTTTAATTTCGCCCTCAATTTCGCCTTTATGTAGCGGCGGCACACCCACGCATAAGGCCCAATAGAATTTATGAATTTCGCGTGCGGCGAAAGCCTTCATCATAATGTCTGCCGCTTTCGCACTACGCGCAAGCACTAGCACGCCGCTGGTATCTTTATCGAGCCGATGCACTAATTTTGGCTTATCTTGCCCATCGCTTTCGAGCAGGGGCAATAGCCTATCAAGATGCGTTGTTTGCTTGCTGCCGCCTTGCGTCGGCAAGCCGCTAGGTTTGTTAATAACGATAATATTTTTATCGCGATATAATACCGAGTCATCCAGCCAATCGGGCTTAATGAGCGGCTTTTGTTTGGTGAAATTTTCAGGTGGCTTTTCAAAGGTCGGATGCTTAACGACATTACCTTGCACCACGCGCGAGCTAGCCTCGGCACGCTTACCATTCAGCCTCACCAGCTTTTTGCGTAACAACTGCTGCAACTCCGAATGATTAATATGCGGATAGTGGCGCTGAAACCAGCGATCCAAGCGAATGCCATCGTCAGAGGCGAATATTGGGGATTCCTGCATATTAGAGTGCTTTTAGTAGCCAAACACCGAAAGCACAAGCAGCAAGACTCAAAACGACCGATAATCCGACATAACTAAGCGCTGGAAGCGTATCTCCACGGTTGATCATGGTGATAGTTTCAAGCGAAAAAGCCGAAAAGGTAGTAAAGCCGCCTAAAATTCCCGTCATTAAAAACGCCTGCATGGCGGGCTTCGCCTCCAACCCTTCGCGCATAAAATATCCTGCCAGCAGACCAATCAGTAGCGAACCCAGCACATTAACTGCCAGCGTACCATACGGAAACCCAGTACTAGCGCCGCGCATCACTAAAGCTGCCAGTGCATAACGCACCATTGCGCCAATAGCACCGCCTGCGGCAACGGGGAGAAGTAAAGCCATATTCATAGGCCTGTAATAGCAGGATTTTTCATCCTAAACAATCTGCTGCTTGCTCCTTTTGATTTGCCCTTGTATAAACCGCGAATGTTCAAAAAAATCCTTATCGCCAATCGCGGCGAAATCGCTATTCGTATTATGGAAACTTGTCGCAAGATGGGTATCAAAACTGTCGCCGTTTATTCGGAGGCTGATAGTAATGCTTTGCACGTGAAACGCGCGGATGAAGCGGTTTACCTCGGCCCTGCGCCCTCCACTCAAAGTTACTTAAACGTACCTGCACTCGTGCGCGCGATTGAAAAAACAGGCGCTGATGCGGTGCATCCAGGCTATGGTTTTCTGTCTGAAAACCGTGACTTCAGCGCCGCCGTTCAGAAAGCTGGCGCCACTTTTATTGGCCCAGATGCCCATGCTATTAAAATAATGGGCGATAAAATTGAGTCTAAAAAGCTCGCAAAAGACTCAGGCGTAAGCACTGTTCCCGGTTCTGCTGGCGAAATTGAAACGCTGGAAGAAGCCGAAGCCATTGTTGAAGAAATCGGCTTCCCTGTTATGATTAAAGCCGCTGCTGGTGGCGGTGGTAAAGGGATGCGTGTAGCACGTAACGATAAAGAATTGGTCGATGGGCTAAAATATGCCGCATCCGAAGCACAATCCAGCTTCTCGGATAGTCGCGTATTCATCGAGAAGTTCTTTGAGAACCCGCGCCATATTGAAATTCAAATTTTAGCCGATAAACATGGCAATTGCATTGCTTTGGGCGAGCGCGAATGCTCCATCCAACGCCGTCATCAAAAAATTATTGAAGAAGCCCCAAGCATGTTCTTGGATGATGAAATGCGCAAAACCATGCAAGAGCAATCCGTTGCCCTTGCGCAAGCCGTAGATTATTGCAGCGCGGGTACGGTCGAATATATCGTTGACCCTGATGGCACGTTCGCCTTCTTAGAAATGAACACACGTTTGCAAGTAGAGCATCGCGTGACCGAACTCGTCACCAATGTCGATTTGGTGGAACAGATGATTCTGATTGCCGCAGGCGAGAAACTCTCGATGAAGCAAGAAGATGTTAAATTGCACGGCTGGGCCTTTGAAAGCCGCGTTTATGCGGAAGATCCCAAGCGTGGCTTCCTACCCTCAACGGGCCGTGTAACGCGCTATCAAGAACCTGAAGGCAGCCGTGTGCTGGTCGATAGCGGTGTTTATGAAGGCGGCGAGGTCAGCATGTATTATGACCCGATGATTGCCAAGGTTTGCACCCATGCTGCCACGCGTGATAAGGCGATTGATGCTATGCAAAAAGCACTCGGCGCTTATGTGATTCAAGGCATCACCACCAATATGGGCTTTATGCAAGCCGTCTATAGCCATGAGCGTTTCCGTAGCGGTAATATCTCGACCAACTTTATTGAACAGGAATATCCTGAAGGTTTCTCGGGCGCGACTATTACTAATGAACATACGCGTATCTTCATTGGTTCTGCTCTCTATCTGTACTTGCAGCATAATAAACGTGCGGCAGAAACTTCGCAGCAGCTTTCAGGCCGCGAGCGTTACTTAGGCTCAAGCTGGGTGGTCACCATTGGTGAAAAACAATTCCCCGTGCGAGTGAAGGAAAAAGATTTCGGCTATGATATCGCCCTGCAAAATGAACATATTGTGGTGCGTAGCTCCTACGAGCTAGGTAACCGCCTGTTCCAAGGGAGCATCAATGGCGAACCTGTCAGTGTACATTTAAATTATCGTTCTGATGGTTATCGCCTCATCCATGCAGGAGCGGAAGCGACGGTGGCAGTGCATACTAGCCGCGTAGCCGAGCTAAATAAATACATGCCAGAAGTATTAAACTCCGAAAATGCTAATGAGCTTCCCGCTCCTATTGCAGGTTTGGTACTTTCCATTCCTGTGTCTGAAGGCGAAGAAGTAAAAGCAGGCCAAGACCTTATCGTTGTTGAAGCCATGAAGATGGAAAATGTCATCCACGCCGAACGCGATGTGGTGATTAAAGAAATTCTCGTGACCGAAAATGAATCCGTTCAGGCTGATCAGGTGATGATCACCTTTATGGAATAAAGGAGCAGCAAAAATGTTTGAAACATTGTTGCATGGCATTAGTTCAGGCGTTCCTGTTTTATTATCGCATTTCTTTGTCACATTATGTGTTTTTGGCGGCGCGATATTACTTTATATTTTCATCACTCCACATAAAGAAATCACCTTAATTAAGCAGGGTAATATTGCGGCGGCACTTTCCCTATCGGGTGCATTTCTAGGGTTGGCAATTCCCCTCGCCTTTTGCCTCGCGGGGAGCGTCAATATTATTGATATATTGCTATGGGGAACGGTTATCTTACTCATCCAACTCTTCACCTACTGGGTGATTGATAGAGTTATATTTCGTCAATATTCTAAACGGATAGAAAATGACGAGATTTCCGCTGCAATTTTCTTTTTAACCATCAAACTATGCGTTGGCATATTAAGCGCTGCTGCCATTGCCACGTGACACCCGCCCCGCTTATAAAATGGTGGCAAAGCGCTGCTTTTCTTATTGTTTGCCTTATTTTATATAACTTTTCTGACGTTGATCATTCAACCAAACGCCAACCAATTCAAGCGCCCGCACCTGAATCAACTGAAAACAAAACCCGCCATTCAACAGGAAGCGCCAGTTATGTTGGGGTTGACGGCCTCTGGCTAACTGCCCACCACGTGGTTAAAAATTGCCATTCAATTTATTTACTCATGGGCGGCAAGCAAGAGGCTGCTCATATAGAAATTTACAATGAAACAAACAAACGAAACCAAATTTTTAATTATAGAGAAGCAAAAGTTGAAGCTTTTGACTCCAGATCTGACCTCGCATTGCTATCGTCATCCTACTCTTCCACCCGTCCCATTCGAGTAAGCTATGACGATAAAAACAAACCACCTTTCATTAAAATCAATGCAGTTGGCTATATCACCGGCTTTCCAAAGGCATGGCCTGGAGATGCCACAGCAAAATATATCGGCGACTCCCAATTAAACCTGAGGGAACCCCACCCCTCTATTCACAAAACAATGTCCGTTTGGAATATTGTTAATAACACGATAGGCAGCGAAGAATATGGCGGAATAAGCGGCGGCCCAACGCTGGATGAGGCGGGCAATATTATCGGCGTAAATGTTGCGGTCAATTACCGACGAAACCGCTTTTTCACTAGCCGACCCGAAGATATTTACCGATTTTTAGGGAAAAACTTCCTCAAGCAGGCAAAAGCTCCTAGCCCTACTCTCGATCGCCCGCGTGAATATACAAGAAATCTACGCGATAATAATCAAGTTATCCGTGTTGTTTGCCAAGCTAACTGATTAGCGTTAGCGAATAATTTCCTTAGAGTTTATTTCATTTTATCTGTAAAAAGAGAAACTCCTATGAACCACTCAAAAACGAAGTAACATTTCACAAATGGACAATCATTTCGATTTACCTTTTTTAGGCTATGGGGTTGGGCTGCGCCCACCGCATTATTCTCATATCTTCGAACATCAACCAAATGTGGATTGGTTCGAGATTATTTCCGAAAATTATATGGATACAGGCGGCCGCCCCATCCGCATGCTAGAGCGCGTGTTAGAGCATTACCCTGTAGTAATGCATGGCGTATCCCTTTCTATCGGCACGATTGATCCGATAAATTCTGACTATCTCACCAAGCTAAAAGCGCTGGCCGATTGGGTGAAACCTGCTTGGATATCTGACCATCTCTGTTGGACAGGCATCGCCCATAAAAACACGCACGACCTACTGCCCGTGCCCTACACAGAAGAAGCGCTCACACATTTAATTGAACGCATCAAGCGCGTGCAAGATTTCCTTGGCCGCCCGCTGCTGCTAGAAAACCCCTCCACCTACCTCGAATTTTCCGCCTCCTCCATGCCCGAATGGGAATTTCTCGCGCGTATGGCCGAAGGGGCAGATTGCGCCCTACTGCTCGACGCGAATAACATTTATGTAAGCTGCTACAACCACCGCTGGGATGCGAAGGAATATATTGATGCGCTGCCGCTCGAGCGTGTCGGGCAAATTCACCTTGCAGGCCACACTAACAAAGGCACTCACATTATCGACACGCATGACGACCATGTGACGCAAGAAGTCTGGAACCTCTATGGCTATATTATGAATAAGGCCAAACGCCCCATCAGCACCATGGTTGAATGGGACGGAAAAATTCCCGATTTTGAGATAGTAGAAGCAGAGGTTAATAAAGCACGAAAATGGGGGGAAATTGCCGAAAATCAAGTTCAGTTTCCAAGCTTCACTCCCTACCGCCGAAACGATGCTCCCGCGCCTAAAAATGCAGCTTACAGCGATTTATTAGGCACTCTACAAGCCAGCATTTTCGAAGGAAATAGCACGCCTGAAAACTGGGTACTTTCCAAACCCGACTTCTCCCCTGCTGAACAAGTGGAAGTTTACACTAACGGCTACCGCTATCGCCTGTTCGACATTGTGCATGATGACTACCCCACCTTGCTGCATTATCTCGGCAAACCTGCCTTCAAAACACTCGTCGATGACTATCTCGAAGCCATTCACTCCACCAGTTTCAACATTTCGCATTATGTGCGCGCCTTCCCCGCCCATGTGCAGCAGCAGGCCGATAGCTTCGCGCATGAGCTTGCCACGCTAGAAACTCACATTTCGCAATTAGTCGATGCGCCCGAAACGACTCCCCTCACGCCAGAAAATATGGGCATGGCTTATCCAAATCTATCACCAGAAAGTTTTATGGAGCTAACATTGCATGGCCGAAGTGCACTCCAATTGCTCGCCTTCAACCATAATGTGAATGACTATTACAATGCTGTGCGTGAAGAAGGCGCGCCAGCTGTGACCAAAAAACCCAGCTATCTCGCTGTCTATCGCCATGAAGATACCATGTGGCGCTTGCCGTTGGAAGAAACCGAATACCAGCTTCTAACCAGCTTATTTGGCGGTAAACCCATCGCCGAAGCCATGGCTGAAGCCCTGCCACAAGATGCCGATGAGGCCGATCTTGCCGCGAATCTTTCCGCATGGTTTGGCCGCTGGATGAATAATGGCCTACTTGCAATGCCAAAAGCCTAAACTAACGGTTTGACTTTTTTACCCTTACTGCTAAAACCGCTCTTCCACTTGGAATGGGTCAGTAGCTCAGGTGGTTAGAGCGCACGCCTGATAAGCGTGAGGTCGGAGGTTCAACTCCTCCCTGACC
>JALZUV010000057.1 GCA_023301245.1 Rickettsiales bacterium | reverse complement strand
ACAGTGCAGGTGCGATTGAAATTACCCTGAATTCGCTGGATGATACGGGCAAATTCACGGCTGTGCTACAGCAAAAACTAGGTCGTGATTATCGCGTGCTCGATTGGCAGCAAACCAACGGCGCAGTGTTTGAGGCATTGAATGTGCAGCGCACGGTCATGTTCTTAATCTTGATGATGATATTACTGGTGGCGGCGTTTAATATTATCGCGAGCTTGGTTATGTTGGTAAAAGATAAACAGCGCGATATTGCGGTGATGCGTGCTTACGGCGTAACTCGCGGATCTATTCAAAAAATATTTGTCTATATGGGGTTGCGCATTGGAGCTCTAGCGACGCTTGTGGGGGTGGTGCTAGGCATTGTCATTGCGCTGAATGCAGAGAATTTCCGAGCATGGTTTGAAGCAGCAACAGGGCAACAATTGCTTGGAGGGAATTTATATTTCCTCTCTACTTTGCCTGCAGAAGTTGATTGGATGGAAGTGGGTTTAGTGGTGGCAATGGCGTTAGTATTATCGTTTCTCGCAACGCTGTATCCTGCACGCCGTGCGGCAAAATTAGACCCTGCGGAGGCGTTGCGTTATGAGTAATATTTTATCATTATCGAACGTTGCAAAATCGTTTCCACAACCTGACGGTAAGCTGGAAGTGTTGCGAAATATTGATTTAGAAATTGATGCGGGCGAGGGGGTGGCACTGGTTGGTGCGTCAGGTTCGGGCAAAACTACCTTGCTGCAAATTGCAGGGTTACTTGCTAAAGCGGAAACGGGCACGGTAAGCTTGCAAGGCAAAGATTCAGCAAATTTGACTGAAAAAGAGATGACACAATTGCGTGGCCAATCGTTGGGTTTTGTTTATCAGTTTCATCATTTGCTGCCAGAATTTACGGCCTTAGAAAATGTAATACTCCCGCAATTAGTGGTGGGTAAAAAGCCAAGTGATGCGGCTGCTCATGCGAAAAAATTGCTTGAAGAGTTTGGGCTGCAAGAACGCATGACGCATCGCCCAGCACAACTTTCAGGCGGCGAAATGCAACGAGTGGCCATTGCGCGTGCATTGGCGAATGATCCTGTGTTGCTGCTGGCCGATGAGCCAACAGGTAACTTAGATGTCGATACATCAGAAACTGTATTTTCATTGCTGATGAGGGCTATTAAAGAACGCAACATGGCGGCGCTCATTGCTACTCATAACCGCGATTTAGCGTTACGTATTGGTCGTTCAGTGGTGTTGGAAAAAGGCACATTATCGTGAGTTCGCAATTTATTCACCTCCATTGCCACTCAGCATTTTCGTTGTTGGAAGGAGCGATTAAACCGAAAGATTTAGTCAAACTTTGTGTCGCAAATAAAATGCCTGCACTGGCCATTACCGATACGAATAACATGTTCGGATCGCTCGAATTATCGGAAGGGTTAAGCAAGGCAGGTGTGCAACCCATCATGGGGTGTCAGCTTGACTTTGTGCCAATGCCGCAAGAGGGAATGCGTACCCATCATATTCAGCTAAAGCCAGAGCCAATAGTGCTGTTAGCGCAAAATGAGCAAGGTTATAGTAACCTGCTAAAGATAGCTTCAAATGCCTATACGAAGCCCGAATTTGACGGCACACCTTTGCTCGAATGGGAAGTTTTAAAAGGTAAAACTGAGGGCGTTATTGCCTTGAGTGGTGGGCAGAGTGGCCCGCTTATTCAGCGTATTTTGAAAAATCGGAATGATGTCGTTACGCCATGGTTAGAAGAAATGATGGAGTTGTTTCCCAATCGTTTTTATTTGGAAATTCAGCGCCATGGTACGGATGAACAGGCGCAGTCTGAACCTGAAATTTTAAAGCTCGCCGCGCAGCATAATTTGCCTATTGTCGCAACAAATGACGTGTATTTTGCAACGCGTAAAATGCATCAAGCGCATGATGCGTTAATGTGTATTGCGGATGGTGCGTATGTAAGCCAAAGCGATAGGCGAAAAGTAACACAAGAGCATTATTTTAAGTCGACGCAAGAAATGTGCGAGCTGTTTGCTGACCTGCCTGAAGCGATAGAAAATACCGTGAATATCGCCAAGCGCTGTTCTTACATGTCGCCTGCGCGCGAGCCTATTTTACCGCGCTTTGGTGATATTGACGAAGAGATTCGCCAACTTAAAGAGCAGTCGGAAGCTGGGTTGCAGAAGCGCTTAGAGAGCCATGTTTTTAAAAGCGATATGGATGAAGCAACGCGAGTAGAAACCGCGAAAAAATACACTGACCGCCTAGATTATGAGCTGGGCGTTATTAATGGAATGGGCTTTCCTGGTTACTTCCTGATTGTATCGGACTTTATTGAATGGACGAAAGATAATGGCATTCCTGTAGGCCCCGGTCGTGGTTCAGGTGCGGGGTCGGTTGTGGCGTGGGCGTTACTTATTACCGATTTGGATCCGCTGCGTTATGGTTTGCTATTTGAGCGTTTTTTGAACCCTGAACGTGTGTCGATGCCCGATTTTGATATCGACTTTTGCCAAGACCGCCGCGATGAGGTGATTCGCTATGTGCAAGAACGTTATGGCGCACAACAAGTAGCGCAAATTATCACCTTTGGTAAGTTGCAAGCGCGTGCGGTTTTGCGCGATGTGGGGCGAGTTATGCAGCTTTCCTACGGCCAAGTTGACCGTATTTGTAAGCTGGTGCCAAACAACCCTGCTGCACCTGTAACGCTGCAAGAAGCGATTGATCAAGAACCTACATTACGCTCAGCTATCCGCGAGGAAGAAGAGATTGAGCGCATGGTTGAAGTGGCGTTGCAACTGGAAGGTTTATACCGCCACGCATCGACCCACGCCGCAGGGGTGGTGATTGGCGATAGGCCTTTGGTGGAGCTTTTGCCGCTCTATCGTGACCCGCGTTCCGATATGCTAGTGGTGCAATATTCCATGAAATATGCGGAAGGCGCAGGGCTCGTAAAGTTTGACTTTTTAGGTTTGAAAACCCTGTCCGTTTTACAAACTGCGCGTGATTTCATTGCGAAAAATGAAGGGGTGGAGCTCGATTTACTTCAGTTACCAGAAGGCGATGAAGCAACCTATAAGATGCTCGGCGAGGGTGATGCGACAGGGGTGTTCCAGCTGGAATCATCAGGTATGCGCGACACGCTGCGCAAGCTAAAGCCCGATACATTGGAAGATATTATTGCACTCGTGTCGCTCTATCGTCCGGGGCCGATGGATAATATTCCGACCTATATTGCGCGCAAACATGGGCGTGAAGAGGCTACTTATCTGCATCCGTCGCTTGAGAAATACCTCAAAGAAACCTTCGGGGTGATGATTTATCAAGAGCAAGTAATGCAAATTGCGCAAGATCTTGCGAGCTACAGTTTGGGCGAGGCTGATTTGTTGCGTCGTGCCATGGGTAAGAAAATTGCTGCCGAAATGGAAGCGCAACGTACGCTTTTTACCGAGCGCGCCATTGCTAATGGTGTAAAAGAAGCTACGGCCAAAGATATTTTTGACCTGATGGCGAAGTTTGCATCTTATGGTTTTAACAAGTCGCATGCTGCCGCTTATGCGCTAATTGCCTATCAAACTGCCTATTTGAAAGCAAACTATCCTGCCGAATTTATCGCTGCTTCAATGACCTACGATATTCAAAATACTGAAAAGCTGGCTATTTTTGCGGAAGATGCGAAGGGGCGTGATATTGAGGTGTTGCCTCCTTGTATCAATTATTCTTTTGCGGATTTCAGAACAGAAAAAGCAGATGATAAGAAAGCTGTAAGATACGCATTGGGAGCGCTTAAGAACGTGGGAAGAGATGCTATGGAAGTGCTCATAGTTGAGCGCGAAGCGAATGGCAAATTCACTGATATTTTCGATATGGTGACACGGGTTGACAGCAAGGTGTTGAACAAACGCCAAATGGAGAATTTAATACGCTCTGGGGCATTTGATTGTTTAAATGAAAACCGTCGCCAGCTTATTGAATCATTAGAAAAAACTCTAAGTTTTGCCTCTGCCGAAGCGGATGATGCGGATAGTGGGCAGGATAGTTTATTTGCTGCTGCACCCGAAGAAATGACCATCCCCAAGCCCATCATGGCCGATGTACCTGATTGGACGAAAACTGAGCGTTTAAATGAAGAGTTTGTCGCAATTGGGTTCTTTTTAAGTGGTCATCCACTGGCGGGCTACGTGCCTGCAATGGAGGGGCTGCGCCGAACTACTGCGGCTAATTTAGTAGGGCGTTTGGGTTCGGATTATAGTGCCGTAAAATTGGCAGGTATTGTAGGGGATATAAAATATAAACGCTCGCAAAAGGGGCGCTTTGCCTTCGTGGGGCTCTCCGATGAAACGGCAACTTTCGAAGTTTCAATTTTTGACGAGAAAATGCTGGATGAAAAACGCGATATTTTGCAGTCGGGTAATATGGTGGTGGTGATCGCAGAAGGTAAGCAAGATGATTCAGGTATTCGTTTGATTGCAAAGAATGTAGTGGCACTTGAAGAGGCGTTGAAAGCGCCGAAAATTGGCGTAAGAAGAACGGTGCAATCTTTTGAAGTTAGCGACAGTACGGCAGTTATCGTGCTCAAAGAAGCTCTAGCAGAATTCGAAAAAGAACTGGGGCAACCCATTAGCATTAATGTCGTTGTAAATGCCGAAGAGTCGGTCACTATTTTGCTAGCAAAGCGTTATGAATTGACGCTGCAAGATGTCGAACGAATTGAGCAGCGATTGGCTCACGCGAAACAAAAGGCGGCGTAATCCCCACAAGTTAATGTTTTTTCATGGCATAATAATGCAATAACGTCAAAAAACTGCAATATAACTATGATACTCTGTAGGCTGAATAATAAAAGCTTGTGAGGTGTTATTGTGGCAGATACTGATTCTAGATTAAAGTCTGACGCCTTGTTTCAAGGCCTTTCGCGCCCGCCTATGGCAATGGGTGTCAGTTATATGTATTTTATTGTTAATGCCTCTATTTGCTTATTAGCGTTCATTTGGAGTGGTAACTTTTTAGTTCTATTTGTAATGGCGCCTGCAATTCATGGGCTTGGTTTTTTACTATGCATGAATGAGCCTCGTGCCGTAGAGTTGTTTATTATGCGAATGTCTAAGGGAATGAAATGCGTTAATCGGGGGTTTCATAAGCAAACGAACTCCTACGATGTTTTTTAAATAATAGAGAGAATAACTATGAAAGCGTTAGAAGACTATCTGCATTTTGGCCGCCGTAAGGTGACGAATGCATCTTATTCTAAGCGCGAGGTTTCAGTCGCAGAGTTTATTCCCTACGAACATCATTTTGATAAAGAGACCATCATCACTAAATCGGGTGAAATTATGCAAACGATTAGGCTTGAGGGTTGGTCGTTTGAAACAGCAGATGATGCTGATGTTGATTTGAAGAAAGCGGTGCGTAATTCATTATTTAAAAGTTTATCGAATGGTAATTATGCAGTGTGGTTTCATACGGTTCGGCGTAAAAAAAGCACTTATCCTAAGGGTGAGTTTTCTAATGCATTTGCTGATCGTTTGAATGAAAAATGGCGTGCAAAACATACGAGTCACGAATCCTTCGTTAATGAGTTATATATCACTGTAGTACGCCGTGAAGACACGGTGGGGTGGAGTAAAGTATCGCATTATCTAAATGTGCTTTCAAACACCGTAGATGATACAAATAAGCAAGAATCTGTGCGTGAAGGGCATAAAGAGTTGAAGGAAGTAACTCATCGTTTATTGGCGAGTTTACGCGACTATAATCCACGTATTTTAACATGCATAAAAACGACGCATGGCGTGCTCTCGCAACCTTTGCAATTTTTAGGAATGTTAGTCAATTGCGGCCAGCGCCAGCAGATGTTGGTGCCGACGATGGATATCTCGCATTATCTTTCGACTAACCGTTTATATTTTGGTAACCGTGCTATTGAAGTTCGTGGCCTTACTAAGACGCGCTTTGCCGGTGTTATTAGTATCAAGGAATATGCGCCCGCGACAGCGGCTGGTATGTTAGATGCTTATTTGCAGTTACCGTTTGAATTTATTATTACGCAATCATTCTCCTTTGTTAACCGCACGATTGCGATTGGTAAAATGCGTACTCAGCAAAATCGTATGGCAGCTGCTGATGATGCAGCGGTCAGTCAAATTCATGAAATTAACGCGGCACTCGATATGGCGATGAGTGGTAATGTTGCCTTTGGCGATCACCATTGTACGGTGATGGTGATTGACGATAACCTACCTGCATTAGAGGATTCGCTCGCGCTGGCTATCAGCGAAATGGTAAATGTAGGTATTGAACCCGTGCGTGAGAAGATTATTCTCGAGCAATGTTATTGGGCGCAATTGCCGGGTAATTTTGGCTATATAGGGCGGCCTTCGAAAATTAATACAATGAATTTGGCGGGATTTGTATCGCTACATAATTATCCAATTGGCAAAATTAAAGGCAACCACTGGGGCGATGCGGTAACGGTATTTGATACCACCTCTGGCACTCCATTCTTCTTTAATTTTCACACGCGTGATGTAGGGCATACGACCATTATTGGCCCAACAGGTGCGGGTAAAACCGTGTTAATGAACTTCCTTTGTGCGCAGGCGCAAAAGTTTAATTGCCGCTTATTTATGTTCGATAAAGATAGGGGAGCCGAGATATTCGTGCGTGCCATTGGCGGTTCCTACAGCGTCATTGAACCCGCAGAGCGTTGTGGTTTCAATCCGCTGCATTTGCCAGAAACAAATGAGAATAAGAACTTTATTTCTGAATGGATTTCCGCTTTGGTGACGCCCGATGATAGATCGCTTGAACCTGAAGAAATTGAACAAATTCAAGAAGCGGTTAATGGTAATTATAAGCTCGCTAAAAAAGATAGAATGTTGCGTAATATTTCAGCTTTCTTTGGCGTGGAAAAAGCAGGCTCTATTGCCTCGCGCTTAAAGCCTTGGTATGGCGAAGGTCGCTATGCGCGCATTTTCGATAACCCGTACGATAATCTCGATTTTTCTACCCATAGTACCTTTGGCTTTGAAATGGGTGAAGTGCTTTCGGATAAAACTACGCTAGCACCTGTATTGCTTTACTTGTTTCATAAAGTGAATTTATCGCTAGATGGAACCCCCACCATTGTCGTACTCGATGAGGCATGGGCATTGATTGATAACCCTATTTTCGCAGGTAAAATTAAAGACTGGCTCAAGACCATGCGGAAACTAAATGCGATGGTAGTATTTGCGACGCAAAGTGTTGAAGATGCGACGAAAAGTTCAATTTCGGACACATTAATTCAGCAAACTGCGACGCAAATATTCTTGCCAAATGCAAAGGCAACTGACGCTTATCAGAAAGCATTTATGCTGAGTGATAGAGAGTTTAATTTACTTAAAACGACCGACCCAGCCAGCCGCTTCTTCTTGCTTAAGCAGGGTAAAGATGTAGTTATCGCGCGGATTGATTTGAGCGGTATGGATGAAGAAATTAATGTGCTCTCTGCCCGTGCCGATACGGTGCGTGTGCTCGATGAAGTACGAGCCGAAGTGGGCGATAAACCATCAGACTTTTTACCAGTTTTCCAGCGTAGATTACGCGAGGGAGCAGCGAGCTAATGCGCTTTTTCCTGTGCTTATTTATAACTTTAGGATTACTGCTTTCGAGCGGTCACGAAGCACTGGCACAAAGAAATAGTGATGTACCGTTAGTTAAAATAAACTTTGAAAGAGACCGCAAAGCTTGTGAGGAGCTTAAGGCAAGCCCAGATAAGCCCGGTATGAAGGATGACTTCTTTTCATCGGGCGGGGCAATTTGTCCGTGCGCTTCTGGTGTATGGATTGAGCGTATTATTGGGTGTTTCACCTCTGAGACTTACGGTGTTATTCCCGAAGTGATGAAGGCGGTCATGAGCGGTACATCCAATAATCCCAATGCACCCAGTTACAAGAAGTTCTCTGATGCAATTGTCTATGGTAGTATTTTATTAGCCGTGATTTTATATGGCTTAAATTTGATGATGGGTACCATCCGTAGCCTTCCAAAAGATACGTTTATGTTGATTCTAAAAATTGGGGGAGTTCTCTTGTTTTTTAGTCAGTTTCAAGAGATCTACATCAACCTGTTGAGAATGTTAGCGCAAGGGGTGAATATCGTAGGTGCGGCGGCTGGTGACATTGGCGATATTTGTGATGTAGATGTGAACGGAAGGGCCTCCTCGATATGGGCGCGGTGGGATTGTTTGTTTGTTAAATTTACTGGTTTGGTTGGTGGCTACATTGGCGGCGGGGTGATAGGGTTTATGACGACTTGGCTATTTGCTGGAGGCGCGGCTGCCGCTGCGTTTGTTGGTGTAGGCTATGTTATTGTTACCATTTTGCTCATGGGAATGCGGCTTGTTTATTCTTATATTGTAGCGATTATTGGGCTTTCATTTGTTTACCTTTTAGCGCCTTTATTTGTTCCATTAATTTTCTTTGGTCAAACCTATCAGAAGTTCACGACATGGTTTAAAATACTGCTTGCTTACTTGTTGCAACCTATGTTGCTTGTGTTGTTCTCAGTATTGGTTTTAACGGCACTAGAATTTGCCATTTTCGTGGGCCCAACCTCCCTCTATGGAACCATAACCAATAAACCCGACATTGCAGAATCGGTGAATTTCTCGGAAGCTTTCTCAGGCGAAGAAAATCAGGCCTTTTCTGACCCTACAAATAACTGGTTTAGCTACGTCGCTCACAGACCTATATTCTCTTATACCCAGCATACTGACCCCGGAGTGCTTACAACAAATTCGAGCGAGAGTGATGCGGTGCAACAGCAAACGGACGATGGAGGTGTGATTACTAATCGGGGTGATACGCTTGAGGATGGCAGCTTTAAAGGGGGGATTACTAGCCCGCAACTAGATTTTGAAGGTGTGGCATTGGCGTTAGGTGTTAACGACAAAATAGTGACCCAATTAGACGCTAATGGTAACCCTGAATTAGATGCTGATGGCAATCCCATTACCTATACGATAACTCGTCAAGATGAGTGGATACTTGCTGTTATTACTCAAGTAGCAGCCACGGCTATTTTAGTCTTTATTCTCTATAGTCTCATCGTTGCTGCTCCACAAATTACACATGATTTAGTGGCGCAAAACTTGAAAGGTTTTGGTGGGGTTGCTAAAGCACGAATGGTGGGTGAAGCCGAGGTGAGGAAATCCCTTGAGGGCACTAAAGAGGCCATGAAGCGTGGTAAAGAATCGGGTGATCATAGCGATGCAGTAAAAAGTGTCATGAAAGAGATGTTGGGGAGATGAGTAAGATATTACAGACCCTATCCGCAATATTGGTTTTATGTGCGATGGCTCTTGCC
>JALZUV010000056.1 GCA_023301245.1 Rickettsiales bacterium | reverse complement strand
AAATCGGCGATACGATTCGTGTATCCCTCACGCCTGAACCAAATGGCGATAGAACCACTGAAGTTCTCGTTTGCCAAGAGCTGCTGCAAGCGCTGGGCTTGCGTGCTTTCACCCCGCAAGTGACCGCTTGCCCAGGTTGTGGGCGCACGACGAGCACCTTTTTCCAATCGCTCGCTGATGATATTCAAGGCTGGCTGCGCGAACAAATGCCCCTATGGCGCGATGATTATGAAGGCGTTGAAACCATGCAAGTGGCCGTGATGGGCTGCATCGTTAATGGCCCAGGTGAGAGTAAACACGCCAATATTGGCATTAGCCTGCCCGGCACTGACGAATCCCCCGCCGCTCCTGTATTTGTTGATGGCAAAAAAGTAGAAACTCTTCGCGGCGATAATATAGCGAAGGATTTCCAGTCCATGGTCGTACAATATGTGAAGACCACCTATGGAGAGAAACATGAAGTTTAGTATATTATTACTAATTGGCCTATTTAGCTTCAGCGCCAGTGCATCAGTTGAAAAAGTGGAAAGCTACCTTACGGGCTTAAAAACCATGACCGCTAATTTTACGCAAAAAGCGCCTGACGGCACCGTTTCTACAGGGAAATTTCAACTCAAACGCCCCAGCAAAATGCGCTGGGCTTACAACCCACCGACCCCCATTTTAATGGTCACGCGCGGCGATTTTCTCACCTATTATGACTATGAGCTAAACCAAGTAAGCGATGTGCCGATGGATGACACGCTGCTAAGCGTTATCACCAAACAAGATATTGATTTTGAGAACTCGAACCTAACCGTGGTCGAGCATTTTGAAGAAAATGGCTATATTACTGTTACCTTAGAGCAAAAGGATGCTCCCTCTCAAGGCAGCCTCGGCCTAGTATTTAAATCGACCCCCATGCAGTTACAGCACATGATTGTGACCGATGCCACACAAGGCGTTACCCAAATATCATTGACCGAAATTGAAGAAGACGTGAAGCTAGAAGATAAGATCTTCACATTCAAAGATCCCCGCACTGGCGGTAAGAACAAAAAATCCAACCGCTTCGGTTCTGATAGCAAAAACTAGTTATCACCAACCACCCGCAGCTATTACGAAACTCTAAAGATAAATGACGGCAACAAAAAACCCCGAAAAGCGTTAGCCTTTCGAGGTTTGCGAATATCGTAACTTGTTAAAGTTACGCAGCTTCCACTAGTTTAAGTTCTGCAGCAGCTTCTTTGCCGCGGTTTTCTTCGATTTCGAAGTTAACTTTTTGGCCTTCATCCAAGCCACGAAGGCCTGCTTTTTCAACAGCGCTGATATGAACAAACACATCGTTGCCGCCACTCTCTGGAGTGATGAAACCATAACCTTTAGTGGGGTTAAACCATTTTACTGTACCCGTAGCCATATTGAAAATCCTTTACTGCGGTGTTGGTAGTCTAACGGGTAATCCGCAAACTTATTTCTTCTTTAGACTAAAATTGTATAAATGGCAAAGAAAAGAATCTTATAAAAAATCTAGGCTTCCAAACGTCGCTATGATATCACATTAAAAAATAATATTTATTAAGGGTAGTACCAGCATGAACCGCGCCATCATTCTATTTTTCGGACTATTGTTGGCCGCTATTTTAGCTTATTTTTGTGTGCGTAACCATATGCAACATATTCCTACCGATGTTCAAAGCCGTACCTATGATGCCCTGCAAGCCGATAACTTAACGTCTGTTGGTATAGATGTAGATGGCCGCGATGTTACCTTAAGCGGTATTGTGCATAAAGATAAAACGAAAGACCGTGCAGGCATTGTCGCACGCCAAGTAAAAGGCGTTCGCGTTGTTAATAACGAAATTATGGTCGTGCCGATTAAAATTCCTGAACCTGTTGTTGCCGCACCTGCGCCAGTATTAACCACGGTTGATATTAACGATCAGTGCGAAAAAGATTTAGGCATGGCGATGGAAGGAAAAACCATCGAATTTGCATCAGGCAGCAGCGAACTTAGTACGGCGAACATGCCGTTACTGGACGAAATTGCGAGAATTTCCACCAACTGCCCTGATTCCGAATTGCTGATTGAAGGCTATACGGACAACACAGGCTCAAGCGAACTGAATGTAACCATCAGTCAACGACGCGCAAATTCTGTCGCTAATTACTTACGCAATAGCGCGGCATTAACTCAAACCATTACCGCAGTTGGTTATGGTGCAGAAAAACCAGTTGCCGATAATAGCACCATTGAAGGGCGCGCTAAAAACCGCCGTATCGAATTTAAAGTAAAAACACTTACGCCAGTAAACTAGAGGAATAAAATGACTTACCTAATTCTACAAATTCTGTTCTGTTTAATTATTGCCTTTATTTTTGGCTTCTTGCTTGGATGGCTCTTTGGCCGTAGCAGCTGCAAGAAAAACCAAATTACGCAGCCTTATGTGCCGCCTACTCGTGCACAAACACCGCCATTAGCTGCCGCTATGGAAACGACGAAACGTAGCTATGCACCACCACCACCGCTACCTGTGAAAGAAGCGGTAAAAACTCCACCGCCACCGCCACCAATGACGGTAGCGCCTAAGCCTGCACCTGCGCCGATTCC
>JALZUV010000055.1 GCA_023301245.1 Rickettsiales bacterium | reverse complement strand
TATTTGTTCGGCATGTCTTTTAATTCGGGCACATAATGGCGAGTATAGTCGCCTTGTGCATCGAAATTTTTGCCTTGGGTAACAGGGTTGAAAATGCGGAAATAAGGCGCGGCATCGGCACCACAGCCCGCAATCCATTGCCAGCTAGCGCTATTGCTTGCTAAATCTGCATCAACTAAACAATCCCAAAACCACTCTTCGCCATGGTGCCAATGTAGCAATAGATTTTTCACTAAAAATGAACCCACAATCATGCGTACTCGATTATGCATCAACCCTGTTTGCCAAAGTTCGCGCATTCCAGCATCGACAATAGGAATTCCTGTTTGTCCCGTTTGCCATGCAGTGAGGGCTTTTTTGTCGTTATTCCAAGGGAAACTATCGAATTTACTTTGCAGGTTTTTACGCGGTAAAGTTGGGTTGAAATAGAGCTGACTATAGGAAAATTCACGCCAACCTAGTTCGCTGCAAAAATGGTCAATATTGGTGTTCTCGCCGCGTGCATTGGCCGCGTACCATACTTGATTTGGCGAAATTTCTCCAAAATGTAAATATGGCGATAAGCGCGATACATAAGGCTTTGCGGGCAGGTTTCGCCCTTCTTTATAATGGCTAATGCCTTCGTCTAAAAACTTATAGAGTCTATCTATTGCTGCTGTTTCGCCAATATGCCAATGCGGTTCTAGCTGTTTGTCCCAACGAACTTCTGGCAAAAGATTAAGCGCTTCAAGCGTGATGGAGCTTTCTGTATCTTCGTATAACTCTATTTTTTTAGGCGCTGCTAAAGGCTCACGCGGGGGAGTCGCATTTAAACATCCACGGCGGTAATAAGGCGTAAATACTTTATAATGCGTGCCATCGTTTTTGCTGATTTTCCATGGCTCCCACAGTAGCGAACCATTGTGGCTTTCTGCATTGACATTGAGTGTTTCGAGTGCCGATTTAATTTCTTTGTCGCGTGTAATACGCCAAGGCTCGTAACAGCGATTCCAATGAATGCTGGACACTGAATGGCGTTTTGCTAAATCGAGAATAATGGTTTTTGCATCACCTTTATAGAAACATAACTTGCCTTCGAGAGAGTCATTAAGCATGGTAAGAGAATGATGCAACCACCAACGGCTTGCGCCGCCCATGGCGTGTTCTTTAGCATTTTTATCGTCCAAAATATAAATGGGTAACACGTGCCCATCGCGCACTGCTTGGGTGAGGGAAGGGTTATCGGCTAGGCGCAAGTCTTGTCGAAACCAGTGGATGGAAATGGGCTTGCTCATGCAGTGCTCTTCTTGGTTAGAGAGAGGTTGTTGGCCAAATGCATGGCGCTGGTAAAAGCACTTTCAACACGACCTTGAATGCACCAATCACCACAGGCGGCGAGCTGGTTTTGTGTATCTATCAACGACTCATCGCCTGATTGTTTCGCCACATTCGCGTAACGCCAGCGATGCAAAGCAATATGGTCGGCATGGTCAACTTTCAAGCCTGTAACCATTGCGAGTTCTTTTAATAGATGGGTTTTTACGGTTTCAGGGTCAGCTTCCATATTGGCTTCTGCCCAGTCGTTTGTTGCTAAAGCTTGTAGGGAGTAGCCCGTGTTGCGCGATGGTTTGCTACTATTGACGGATACCCAGCTTAGGTCAGCCTGTTTCACTAAAGCGGCGTGCCAAGGTAAGTTGAGCGGTTCTTTGTAACCCAGCATTAACGCGTAACAGCCTTGCATCTTCGTATTTTTTACCCGTGTATAATGGGCGAAAACTTCAGGTAATAGCACCGCGGATTGTTCGGCAGGCGCAGTTGAAATAACCCAATCATATTGGCCTAGTGAGTTATCTTCAGCATCGGTTAATTGCCAATAGTGATTGTGTTTTTCGATGCTCTTAATTTCCGTGCTTAGTTTCACGTTTAAATCTTGTGCAAGGTGTTTGCCTAAAGCATTCATCTTGGGCGCGCTTACATAATGTGCGGGCGAGTCGCCCCATTGGCGTTTGCCCGTGATGGTATCTTTCTCAATTTCTACAAAATTGGGGTTCCATTGTGCGACAACCCCTTGTGCAATTAGTGGTTCGAGAAATGCCTGAAACTCTGGGGTTTTTACAAGGTAAAATTGTGCTCCATGATCAAACTGATAAGGCTCGGCGTAGCGAGTGGCAAGCCTGCCGCCGACGCCGCGTGACTTTTCAAACAAGGTGACTTCTGCCCACTCTTTCAATTGATGCGCTAGCACTAAGCCCGACAGCCCTGCTCCAATAATTGCAATTTTTACCATGAATTTATGCTTTATCTTTCATCTTTTTCGCTAGGAAAAGGCTGAGTGAATAGGGGAGTAATTTTAGCACCTTAGCAGCCATGGTGAAACCTTTAGGGAAATGAATTTCAAAGCCACGTTGCTTTAGACCTTTGGCAATAGCTAGAGCCGCTTGGTGCGGCTCAATTCGCATAGGCATATGGAACTGGTTTTTATCTGTAATGCGTGTGCGTACAAAGCCTGAGTTGATGAGTTTAATATCAACATAATCAGCCGCTTCAGCATAGAGGCTCTCGGCCAAATTGATGATAGCGGCTTTGGTAGCGCTGTAAGGTTGACCGCCAGGAAGCCCTGTGTAACCTGCCACACTACCGCATAAAACAAGTTGCCCTTTTTTCTGTTTATCGAACAAAGGTAGCACCGCATAACTGGTGTAAATCGCGCCAAGGAAATTTACCTCCACTAGCTTTTTAGCAAATTCAATATCCATTTTATCGACATCATTAGGGCGGTAAATAGCAGCAAGGAAAATGACTCTATCTACCGTGAGAGTTAGCTGTTGAACGGTTTTATTTACGGCTTCGCTATCCGACACATCAAGCGGCATCACATGGTGGTGGCCACCGAGTTCTTCATTGATTTTATTCAACTCCTCTTCTCGGCGAGCAGATAAAATTAGCGTAGCACCTTGGTTGGATAGCTCATGCGCTAGCGCCTCGCCAATGCCGCTACTGCAACCAATAATCCAAATATTTTCATTTTTAAAAGTCATTATTTTTTCTTCATAAATAAGGTTAGTTCAGCCACCGTAATGCCGAATTTTTTCATGTAAGAACGGTTAATTAAAACGCCATCATTCATTTGCCACATCCAGTCGTCAAACTTAAGGCGGTAGGTGGTGTCATCGACGGGAACATCCATGGTGTAAGCCCATTGCACCGCGCTGCCTTTTACACCACCTGTAGCTTTTCCTATAATATCGCCAGCAGTACCTTCGTAACTTCCATCGGATAGTTTTTTGATTTTCCATGTTCGTTTTTGTGTTTTTCCATCATAAAAAATAAAGTCCTCTTCAAGGGTTCCTTCATCGCCCTCCCAGCTGCCTACCATGGTGACATCAAAACGGTTTGTCACGCGACCGCGCCAATCTTGTACGATGCCCCATGCTTTAATTGTCCCATTGAAATAGGATTTAATATCAGCCTTAGGCTCGGTGTCTTTGTAATAATCTAATGAATTTCCCATACCACTATTGAGCAGAATGCCCACTCCTATTAGAATTGTTAATAATATTATTTTTGTCATGTTCGCTTTCTTTGTTAATGGCATGCCAGAGCATTAAAACGGCTCCTAATTTAATCATACAAGGAATCAGCGCATAAGTAAGGCTAAGCCCGAAAAGCGCTTTAGTTGAGTTTTGTGCCTCGGCCACAAAGCCCATATTTTCTAAAATTGGAAGTGTTAAAATCCCAGCGAAAGCCAGCGCTGTTTTGGAAATAAAAGTGAGCATCGCAAATTGACTGGAGGCTATATGTTGCGTTTTTTCTTCATGAATATAATTGGCTAAAATCGCAGGCGGCAAGGCTAGGTCGGCCCCCAATGCAACGCCCGAACTGATGCAAATTAGCAGGTATGGTAGAAACGCGCCTTCGCCTAATAAGAAGGCACCCACAAAGCTAAAGACCGCAATCACCATAGCAATAAGCCATGCGCATTTCGGGCTGTAGCGTTTGCTTAATATTTTCCACAAGGGCATCGCCAGCACACCTGATAGGAAATAAACTAATAGAAAGAGGCCTGTATATTCCTCGAGCCCTAATCTGTCGCGGATGAAGAATAATACCAATATTGCGGGCATGGCTGAGGCTAACATGCTCATTGCGTAGGTTGCATAAAAATAACGAATTCTTGGTGCGATGTGTTTAAAGATTTTCCAAAAAGAAGGCTGAATAATTTGGTTGTTTTTTGCGATAGGTTTCGATTGGTTATACCATTTTCTAAAACGCCAAAAACCGATGGAGGCAAGTAAGACTAGTAAAAGGCTCATCCATTTAAATGCCCCAGCAGGGCTAGTGTTTTGTTGCAATAATGCTGGCAATACGACCGCACAAGTGAGGCCAATTAAGGCCATGGCTTCACGCATGGTGGTGATGCGCGTTTGCTGGTCAGAGTCGGAACTCCAAAGAGCGCCAAGTGCATTTAAATTGACGGTGAGTACGCTAAAGGCGGTGGTTGCTAATAGCATGCTTACCACAAACCATCCTGCAACATGGCTGGTAAGAGGGGTAAATAGGGCGAAAAACCCAAAGGCTAATAAGATAATGGAGGCTGACATTATTGCGAAACGATGCTTGGAATAACTATCGCTTAACACGCCAATAAGCGGGTCTTGAATGGCATCGAAAATGCGTAAGCCTAGTAGCAGAGCGGCTAGTGTTGAAAGCGAAAGCCCATGTTGCGTGACATAAAAATCGGGCGCATGAATATATAAAGGGAGGCCTACAAAAGCCAAGGGTAGCGCCAATAAACTATAATTTAGAATATCGTTACGCTGCAACATTTAGCTGAGACCCAATAGTTGCTTGCGTAAGGCAGGTTCCGAAGTTTCTTTATTTAACCAAATGCCAAAAAAGCGTTTTCCAAATTCATCATCATTTACTTCGCCAATTTTTTTGCCGTTTTTATAAAAGATGGTTTTTGAGTTGGGGTAATAAACGCCCGTAATGTTGGTTTTATTTTTCACATTAGGGAAAATATTTTTCATTTGTGAAAACCATGCAGCGAGTTTGATTTCGTTCTTATAGCCCTGTTTGCGCATTTCTTCGACCGAGCGCTCAGCAATCGCCTTACCATTAAGCTTACGTAAGTAATCGAGCGAGAGCGCGTAGGTTTTCTGCGCATTCCATTTGCCTTTAGGAGCGTAGAGGCTGGCATCATACACATTCCACAACATGTAGGTGAGGCGAGCCTCGCCGACTTTCTGTGCGTTTGGTACCTGCTTATAGGCATCGGCAGCGAAAACTTGGGTCGAGAATAATAAAATGGATAGTGATAATAGTAAGGATTTAAGCATGCTGTAACTCCAGTTGCATTACATCTGTACGGCCTGTTTCAAAGCCCGCAATACAAACTGCGAGGTAAAAACGCCATAGGCGAATAAAAGGCTCATCAAACCCTAATGCACGAATTTGTGGCAGCTTCTGTTCGAAAGTTTCTAACCATAGACCAAGGGTGCGGGCATAATCTTTTCCGAAGGCAAAACGGTCTGTTACTAGCAGCCCAGCTTTACCTGCTTCTTGTGCGAAACGTGTGGGTGAGGGCAGCATTCCACCGGGGAAAATAAAACTACGAATCATATCGCCTGTTTTGCGATATTTGTCAAAATAGGGCTCGCCAATGGTAATGGTTTGTACCACGGCCTTGCCTTTGGTTTCGAGTAAAGATTCCATTTTCTCAAAATAGGTGGGCCAGAATTTTTCGCCGACCGCTTCGAACATTTCAATCGAAATAATAGATTGATATTTTCCTGTTTGATGGCGGTAATCTTCTAGCACAATATCAGCATTTCCTTGAAGCCTATCATTGGCATAATCATGCTGCTCTTGCGAAAGGGTAATAGCTTTAATGTCAAAACTATGTTTTTCATTGGCTCGCTCGGCTAGGCCACCCCAGCCGCAGCCAATTTCTAGCAACTTACCGTTGGATCGTTCAAGGCGTTCCAACATGCGGTCATATTTATTATATTGGGCTTGTTCTAACGAGTCGTCTTTTGCTTGAAAAAGTGCAGAGGAATAACTCATGCTTGGGTCGAGCCAGAGTTTATAAAATTCATTGCCGAGGTCGTAATGCGCATGAATATTTTTGCGGCTACCTTTAAGGGTGTTACGGCTGAATAAATACATAAATTGCGCCACTATTTGTGCGAAAAATCCACCTTGAATATAATGGCCAATGGCGCCTTCATTTTGCACGCCAACGGTGAGTAATCCTGTTAAATCATCCGTATCCCACAGGCCATCGCGGTAAGTTTCGGCGAGGCCTATATCACCTTTTGCCGAAAAGGCGGGAATGACGCTCCAGTCTTTAATGACCATGCTGCCATGTGCGCCTGCTTTATCACCTGAAAATTCGTAGATCTTGCCATCGGGTAGGGTACAGGTAAATGTGCCATATTCAATATGTTCAACCGTGCTTAAAAAGCGGTCAGTAATGGCTTTGTGCCACATGGCGTTTTTTCCTTATTGTTTGGGATTGGCAATGTGCCGTACGCGCGAGTTACTATCAACTTACATTTTGGTAAGGTTCTGCGTATTACTAAGATGAGGTTTTATTCGCGCAGGTTTTGAGATATATTTAATGCCTTTTGACAGTAGTTTTATTGCCTGCCAATGAATAAGAAAGACTGTTTTAAACGTCACTAGTGGGTGCGTCCAAAAAGCATGGCGGGCTGTTTTTTTCGTCAATGGTAGCATCTTTCCCATTAGCGAAGTAATGAGCTGTTTTTTACCCTCATCATTATAAAAATCAATCCATATGCCGAGCTTGTCTTGGCTTTGCGAGAAGCGAAAATGGTAGCTTCCAATTCGTTTTAGAAAGGGTGAAACATGAAATAATTTTTCGGCTATTAGCCAGTCGTCATCTGCAATAATACGATAGTCGCTATGGGCGCATAAGTAATGATGCGTTTCGCCGAAAGTGTTGTTTACCTCTGCCAATACTGCACGTAATTGATTGTTTTTATCATAGCACATCCAAAAGCTGACAGGGTTGAAAACATAGCCCAAAATGCGCGGCATCGCGATGAGGGTAATATGGTCAACCGTCTCATTTAATCCATATTCGGCAAGAATGCTACGTGCCCAATCTTCTAGGCTGCTGCCATCTTTTGCGCCATGGTCTTTGGGGTTAAAACTCATCATGAAAGGTAGTTTAATTTCAGCCAATTTGGCGAGCGGCAAGGCGAGGTAATAAATGCCGTAATTAAAGCCATTCACTTTCGGAAATAACCGTTTATGCATCACCTTTGCCGTATAGAGCTGTGGGGTTATTTCCACGGGATAGTCGCTCCCAATTTCTCTGCTACACGAACGGCGCTCCACAGGCCATCTTCATGAAAGCCATTGCGTTGCCATGCGCCACAATAATAGATGTTATCCGTGCCGTTAATTTCTTCGATACGCGATTGGGCGACGATGGCCGCTTCGTCAAATACAGGATGTTCAAACTGGTAGCTATCTTGCACCAACGATGCATCAGGCTTTCGGCCTGGGTTGAGGGTGACAATCACAGGTGTTTTGGTTTCGAGCGGTTGAAGGTTATTCATCCAATAGCTGAGTGAAACATTAGGGTTTTGGTCTTTGCGTTGTTCCGATAAATAGACCCAACTTGACCACGCATGTTTGCGTTTTTGCATAAAGCTAATATCAGTATGTAGCACCATCTCGTTGGGTTGGTAGCGAACCGCGCCGACAATTTCTTTTTCCGCTTGGCTGGGGTTTTGTAAGAGCGCCATCGCTTGGTTTGAATGGCAGGCGAAAATTACTTTATCGTAAATATTGGAGTTTCCTTGAGCGTCAAAAACTTCGACCTTATTATCGGTTCTAATAACTTTTTCGACGCCACAGTTGAGTTTAATTTTATCGGTAAAGCTGCTGCTAATACGTTTTACATATTCGCGGCTGCCACCTGTAACCGTGTGCCATTGTGGTTGGTCGTTAACGCTAAGTAGCCCGTGATTATCGAAAAATTGTAAAAAGGCGCGGGCAGGGAAGGCGAGCATTTTATCGATTGGAGTGCTCCATATTGCACCGCCCATGGCAAGCAGGTAATAATCTCTAAACCATTGCCCCAAGTTCATTTCGTTTAAACATTCGCCGAGCGATAATGTTGAGTCTTGTTGCAAATAACGAGGTGCATTTTTGTTGAAATGCAAAATATCGCGTATCATTTTCCAATAAGAAGGGCGTAGGAAGTTGCGCTTTTGCGCGAACATATCGCGCAGTTCGCGCGTGCCATATTCTAGCCAGCCGTTATCAATGCTTACCCCAAACGACATATCGCTTTTGGCGGTGGGTACGTTTAAATGTTTAAATAAACCTGTTAAATGCGGGTAGTTGCGGTGGTTGAAAACGATGAACCCCGTATCCACTGGCACGAGGCCTTCAGGCACGGTTACATCCACCGTGCGGCTATGGCCACCCAGCCTATCGTTTTTTTCGTAAACGGTAATATCATGTTGAGGGTGTAAGAGGTAGGCAGCCCCAAGGCCAGAGATGCCTGTGCCAATAATCGCAATTTTCATAACAGCCTTATAGCCTAAATTTACAAAAGCCCAACTTACTAAATGGTAAGGTTACAGGCGAATGATTACTCGTAAACCGGGCTGGTTATCTTCTAGTGTAATAGTAGCTTTATGCAGATCTAATACTGCTTTGACTAAACTAAGCCCCAAGCCGCTACCTGTTTCGTGGCGGCTTCTTTCTGAGCGGTAAAACCGATTGAACACTTTATCAAGTTCATCTTTATTAATGCCAATACCGCTGTCTGCAATAATAATTTGCGCTTGCTTTCTCTTGACCGATAAGGCGATTTCTATGGCGCTATTTTTAGGCGAAAATTTAATCGCATTATCTAGCAAGTTGGCGAAGAGTTGAAACAGTAAATCGCGATCGCCTTGAAATTGGTATTTAGCATTAAGCGTTACATTGAGGGTAATCTCTTTATCTTCTGCCACGGGTTCGTAAAGTTCCACCACATCATTCAGCAATGGTTGCAGGGCGAGTGTTTCGAAATTTTGATGACGTTTGCCTTTTTCTATATTGGCAATGCGTAGCAGCGCACTAAAGGTATTTAAAAGCCCATCGGTTTCGGCCAATAAATTATCAATCTCCATTTTCTCAGTCGAGTTTTCTCGCAAAGCTTCTATCTGATTGCGCAGTCGAGTCAGTGGGGTGCGTAGATCATGGGCAATATTATCAGCAACATCGCGAATGCCTTTCATGAGTTCGTCAATGCGCTCTAGCAGCACATTCAACGCTTCGCCGAGGTTGCTTAAATCGTCCCAACTGGAATCAATTTGTACGCGGCGGCTTAGGTCGCCTGTTTCGATAATTTTGCGAGCAGTATCGCCAATACGGTTAATGCGGCTGACCACAAAATAGCTGGTAAGGAAGCTGACGAAAATGACCGTTAGCATGAATAAGAACATTAGCACGCTAAGCCATTTTAGTCGCTCATGGCTGGCGATAATTTTTTCAATATTACGTGCAATGAGTAGGCGGTTACCATCGGCAAAAGTGTGAATTTTTGCGGCGAGATGCTCTCTGTCGCTTTTAAAGCGTATCAATCCTTCAGCAATAAGTGTGGCATCAATTGGTGCTTCGTCGAGGTTGCCTGCCAGCTTATTGCCGTGAATATCTTGATATAAATATAGAGGGTGCGATTGTTCGGAAGATTTGTGCGCAATCGCTATCATTCGTTCAGTTTGTTCTAAATTGGCGGTGGCCGCTAAGATATTTGCAAATTCGGCATTAATGGCCGCTTCGGTTTCGCGGCTGAAGTTTTGTTGGCTAAAATCGTAAATAAGCCAGCCTAAAATTAGTCCGCAACTACTCAACAATATCGTAAATAATACTGCCATTTTGAAGCTGGAACTGCGCGTATATAAGCGCGCTTTAATCTTTGATGATGTAGCCTGCACCGCGCACCGTCTGAATTATCTCGCCTTTTTTATCGTTAATTTTCTTACGCAATCGGCTAATATGAACGTCAATTACGTTGGTTTGAGGGTCAAAATGATAATCCCACACGGCTTCGAGCAGCATAGTGCGGGTTACAATTTTCTCCTTATTGCGCAGTAAATATTCTAGCAAACTAAATTCGCGCGTTTGCAGCTCGATGGTTTCACCTGCACGCACCACTTTGCGCGATAGTAAATCGACTGTTAAATCGGCGACGGCTAGCGAGGTTACTTTATTATCGCTTTTATTTTGGCTGCGCTTGCCCAACACGTCAATGCGGGCCATTAGCTCGACAAAGGCGAAGGGCTTAACCAGATAATCATCGCCGCCTGCATGCAGGCCTTTCACGCGGTCATCCACTTCGCCCAAGGCGCTTAATATTAGCACGGGCGTTTGATTGTCAGAGCCGCGAAGGGTTTTTAATAGGGTCAATCCATCAAGCGAGGGTAGCATTCTATCTAGAATAATTACATCGTAAGAATGGCTGATGGCTAAAACGAGTCCCTCTTTACCATCGCCCGAAACATCCAGTGTGTGCCCCGCTTCTTGCAGGCCCTTAACAATGTAGCTTTGCACTTGAACATCATCTTCAATAAGTAAAATTTTCAACGAAAGCCCCTTTCATTGTTACAGTGCCTGCTGGGCAGGAAGAGGGTAATGGCGGACGGGGTGGGATTCGAACCCACGATAGGGGGTTGCCCTATACTCCCTTAGCAGGGGAGCGCCTTCAGCCACTCGGCCACCCATCCGTACCATTGTCGCGTTATATATTAGGCGACTATCTTGTTTTACTTCAACCACTAAGATGCTGAAGGCACTTTAAGATGTGTGCTCATCGCCGCACGGGCTGGCAGCCACTCGGCCACCCATCCGTACCATTTGCTGCAAAATATGCGGCAGCTATGCGTTGAGTTTGTAAGCACATGATAGCTTACTGTCAATCATTCTGCCTTGCTTTTAATTGGGCAAAGTTTAATGTTCCGCCCGTGAGCAAAGAAAAATCTAAATCTGAAAATTTTGAAACGCTAAAAACAGTTGTCTATGCGATTGTATTAGCGTTGCTTTTTCGTAGTTTCTTATTTGAGCCCTTTCATATTCCGTCTGGTTCAATGAAAGCAAATTTATTGGTGGGCGATTACCTTTTTGTCTCAAAATATAAATATGGCTATAGCCGTTACAGTTTCCCCTTCGGGCTCGGCATATTCGATGGGCGCATATTTGAGTTTAATAGCCCCGAGCGCGGCGATGTGGTGGTGTTCCGCAAGCCTGGCGATGAATCGGTCGATTTTATTAAGCGCGTGATTGGCCTATCAGGCGATAAAATTCAAATGCGTAACGGTATCGTACATCTTAATGGCGAGGCCATACCTAAAGAACCTGTCGAAGATTTTCGCTTTCATGATGAGTTCCTAAAAAGCGATATGGCGATTGCTCAATATGAAGAAACTCTCCCAAGCGGCGTTAAATATAAAGTGCTCGACGAAACCACCTATGGCGTGGTCGATAACACGAAAGAATATATTGTACCAGAAGGCCATTATTTTGTGATGGGCGATAACCGTGATAATTCAACTGATAGCCGTTATATGGATAATGTCGGCTTTATTCCCTCGCAAAATTTAGTAGGTAAAGCAGAGATTGTTGTTCTCTCCCTTGGCGAGAATATGCTTCCGCGTTGGGATAGATTCTTCACATGGATTCGCTAGGTTATTCTTTCAAAAATACCGCATTGCTGGAAGAGGCATTGACCCATCCGAGCTGCAATTTGAAGCAAGAAACAGGTGCTCCCTTTAGCTATCAGCGATTAGAGTTTTTAGGCGATGCAATCTTAGGTGCTGTTATTAGTCAGTTGCTTATTGAGCATTTCCCCCATGAAGCGGAGGGAGAATTAGCCCGCCGTAAATCGGCGTTAGTGAATAAAAACTCAGTGGCCGAAGTGGTGCGAGTGTTGGGAATAAATACTTCCATCCGCTTTTCTGAAACAGAAGGAAATTCAGGCGGGTTCGATAATGTGTCGGTGCAAGAAGATGTGGGTGAAGCTATTATCGGCGCGATATTTTCGGATGGAGGGTTTACGGTCGCCAAGGAGTTTATTCAAAAACATTGGTTAGCGAAAATGCTCGCGCAGGAAACTGCTCCCATTGATGCGAAAACTGAATTACAAGAATGGACGCAAGGCCGTAAATTAGGCTTGCCTCACTATAAAATATTAGAAAAAACAGGCGCGGCGCATGAGCCGTTATTTACGGTGGAAGTCACCGTAAATGGCTTGCCGCCCCAAACGGCAGAGGCTGCTACCAAACGTAAGGCGGAACGTGATGCCGCCAATAAAATGCTAAAGGCGGTGAATGATGGATAAAAAATGTGGATTTGTGGCCTTAATTGGCGCACCCAATGCTGGGAAATCGACCTTGTTAAATTGCTTAATGGGCACAAAATTGGCCATTGTTACGCCGAAAGTGCAAACCACGCGTGATATTATTCGTGGCATGATGGTCGAAGATAATTGCCAGCTTATTTACATGGATACTCCAGGTATTTTTCAAACCGAGCAAACGTTCGAAAAAGCGATGGTGGAGGCCGCATGGAATGGCGCGCGCGACGCTGATGTTACTGTGTTGCTGATTGATGCGCTTAATGTGTCTCTTCGCGGTTTTTCTGATCAACATAAGAAGTTATTACAGTCGCTTAAAGATGCCAAGAAGCCTTGTGCTGTTTGGCTCAACAAGACTGATAAAGTTAAAAAGAACCTGTTATTTACACAGGTGGAGCAAGCATCAGAGCTTTCAGGCGGTGCGGATGTGTTTTTAGGTTCTGCCCTAAAAGACCAAGGCGTTGATGATCTTAAGAACTGGATGATTTCACATATGCCCGCGGGCGAATGGATGTTCCCTGAAGATCAAATGTCTGATTTATCGATGCGTTTTATTGCGGCAGAAGTCACGCGTGAAAAACTGTTTCTACGTTTGCGACAAGAGTTGCCCTATGGTTTACGAGTCGAGCCTGAAGGCTGGGAAGAAAAAGCCGATGGTAGTGTTAAAATAAGCCAAATTGTGATGGTCGACCGCGAGGCGCATAAGAAGATGGTGCTGGGTAGTCAGGGTTCGCAGTTGAAAGAAATTGGGCAATCGTCGCGTATGGCTTTGACAAAAATGCTAGACCGCAAGGTGCATTTATTTCTATTCGTCAAAGTAGTGCCTGGATGGAAAGATAAAAAAGAATTTTTACCTTTAGGTGTTTGATTAGCCTAAGTTTCTTGCTTCAAGCGCAGCAACCTCGTATTTTACTTAAGTTATGAATAATCAAGAAGCTGCTCCAAGCGGCGTATTTTACTCGCGCGACTTTGCGCTACTAGCGGGCTCTATGCTTTGCTTGCTGCTATTATTGGCGGGTTGGGTCGTGTTTGATGCGAACCGCGATTATAAGCAGCAGAATCTCACCATGCTCGAAACTGAGGCGACCCGCCTTGACCGTGCGGTAATTCTTGAGCTGAAACAATCCTCTTATTTGCTGGAATCTTTAGGCCGTCAAATTTTGCATTTAGGGGCAAATGATAAAGACGGAATTGCACGCCTATTACGCTCGTTTGATACGGAAAACACCCTCGTTCGTGTGTTCGTGTGGATTGATGCGAATCAAGAGGTTGCGGCCAGTTCTACGCGGGGAGCGCTTTCAAAAGGCATTGATGTTTCCGACCGCGACTATATGAAAAAAGCACTGATTGATCCGTGGAAAGTGCAAGTAGGCCGCCCTGTGGAAGGGCGCGTATCGGATAAATGGATCATTCCAATTGCGATGGGGATCGATGATTATTCGGGCAACCATCTCGGCGCAGTTATGTTGAGTATCGACATTGAAAAATTCACGCAAAAATTGCGCAATACCCTACAAGGCAAAGCGGTTGATTTTGGAGTTATAACTAATAGTTTTATCAATGTTACGGAGTCTTCTAGTGAAGTTGATTTTATTGATCAATTTTTCCCGTTAGAGAGCTTGCGCGCGATTGATGTAATTAACAAGCCGCAAGGCGAAATGCCCGTAGTGCCCGTAGGAAATTTAGTGACCTATTATCAAGCTTCTGCCATTTATCCGATTACGTTCTTGTTAGGGGTGAACCTCAATGAACGCTGGACGAGTTTCGCTTCGATGTTGTGGCAACGTATGATTCCCGTCTTTATGATTACGCTATTTTTACTGTTCGTTTTATGGGTCGTGCGCAGGCGTATTTTAGTGCCGCTACATGTGTTAACCGAGAAAGTTCACGCATTGATTCGTGGTGAATCGGTGGTGGAAGATATTGAAGCGCTTGATGAAATTGTGTATCTCGATAAACAGCTGACGCGCATTAACGGCTATTTAAATGAACGTCGAAATATTGAACGCGAACAGCGCGGAAAAATTGCTTTTATGAAGCAAGCTAAAGAAGCAGCTGAATTAAGTAACCGTGTGAAAATTGATTTTTTACATTCGATGAGTCATGAATTACGCACGCCGCTCAACACTATCGCAGGGTTTGCCGAGCTGATGAAAAA
>JALZUV010000054.1 GCA_023301245.1 Rickettsiales bacterium | reverse complement strand
CCCGCGATTGATTTGAAAGATGGCCAATGCGTGCGCCTAAAACAAGGCCGCATGGAAGATTCTACCGTGTTTGATGAAGATCCCGCAGCCCCCGCCAAAACCTTTGCCGATGCTGGGTGCGACTGGCTACATTTGGTTGATTTAAACGGCGCATTCGCGGGCGAGCCTATCAACCGCGCAGCAGTATTAAAAATTCGTAGCGCGGTAGATAGTAATATTCAACTCGGTGGCGGCATCCGCACGATGGATTGTATCTCCGCATGGTTAGCAACGGGCATTACCCGCGTTATTCTTGGCACGGCTGCGGTGCAAAACCCCACGTTGGTGGATGAAGCTTGTAAGATTTTCCCAAACCGTATTGCGGTGGGGATTGATACTAAGGGCGTGAATGTCGCCACCGATGGCTGGGCAAAAGATAGCGGCGTGAATGCGATTGAGCTTGCCAAACGTTTTGAAGATTGCGGAGTTTCCGCCATCATTCACACGGCAGTGGAGCGCGATGGTATGATGCAAGGGCCTGACCTTGCTGCGAGCTTAAAAATAGCACAAGCAGTTTCTATTCCTGTCATCGTATCGGGCGGTGTATCTTCGTTAGATGATTTAAAAACCATCCGCAAAGCCGAGAAAAAAGGCATCGCGGGTGCTATCGTAGGTCGCGCACTTTATGAGGGCATGGACATTATCCAAGCCCGCAAATTGCTAGAAGGCTAATATGTTAAAAACCCGCATCATTCCCTGTCTTGATATTAAAGATGGTCGCGTGGTTAAGGGTATCAACTTTGTGGGCTTGCGCGATGCGGGCGACCCTGTTGAACAAGCTAAGCGCTATGATGCTGAAGGCGCTGATGAACTTTGTTTCCTCGATATTGGTGCAAGCGTTGAAAACCGCGATACGCTTTATGAGATGGTTGAGCAAGTGGCTGCTAGTTGCTTTATGCCCTTCACCGTCGGCGGCGGGGTACGTACGTTAGAAGATATTCGAAAATTGCTAATGGCGGGAGCCGATAAAGTAAGTATCAACACCACTGCTGTGAAGAACCCTGAATTTGTACGCGAAGCCGCCCAGAAATTTGGCAGTCAATGTATTGTGGTCGCCATTGATGCAAAGGCAGTGGACTCCTCTTTCGAAATATTCACCCATGGTGGGCGCAATGCTACGGGCATTGATGCGGTGCAATGGGCGAAAAAGATGGTCGAATATGGCGCGGGCGAATTGCTCGTTACCTCGATGGATAGAGATGGCACACGTGTGGGGTTCGATTTGCCCATGACCCGCGCCATTGCCGATGCAGTGTCAGTTCCCGTGATTGCCTCAGGCGGAGTCGGCGAAGTTTCGCATTTGGTGGAAGGCGTAAAACAAGGCCATGCGAGCGCGGTGCTGGCCGCTTCGATTTTCCATTTTGGTGAAGTTTCGATTGCGCAAGCTAAGCAAGCCATGCAGGATGCTGGCGTAATGGTGAGGAGCTAATATGAGTGAATTTGAAACCTTAGATGTGCTGATGAAAACCGTCAAAAAGCGAATGAAGCAATCGCCAGATGAATCTTACACGGCCAAGTTGGTTTCTAAGGGGCGTGAGCATATTAGCAAGAAGGTGGGCGAAGAGGGAGTCGAGGTTGCTCTGGCCGCCGTGCAAGATTACAAAAAAGATACTATTAGTGAATCAGCCGATTTGTTATACCATTTATGCGTTCTATGGGCCGACATGGGGATTAAACCCAAACAAATTATGCGCGAGTTACAACAGCGCGAAGGATTGTCGGGCTTAGAAGAGAAAAAAAATAGGAAAAATTAAGATGAGTTTAGACCAAAAAGCATTGGATTTATTGTTCAATAACGCCCGCACTTATAATGACTGGCAAGATAAAGCTGTGTCAGATGAGATGTTGCAACAAGTATATAACCTCACAAAAATGGGGCCATCATCGGCGAATACCCAACCGCTTCGCGTTATTTACGTGAAGTCGGATGAAGCGAAAGCAAAGCTAATGCCCGCCATTGCCCCAGGTAATGTCGATAAGGTGAAAAACGCTCCCGCCTGCGCAATCTTGGGCATGGATATGGAGTTTTACGAACATTTACCTGAGCTCTTCCCGCATGCTGATGCTAAAAGCTGGTTTGTCGGTAACGATCAGCTGATTGAAGATACCGCCATGCGTAACTCTAGCATTCAAGGTGGGTATTTTATTCTCGCCGCGCGTGCGTTGGGGTTAGACACAGGCGCGCTTTCGGGCTTCGATAATGCCAAGGTAGATGAGTTGTTTTTTGCCGGCACAAAAATTAAATCGAACTTCTTATGTAACATTGGTTATGGCGATGAGGCATCAGTGTTCCCTCGCAGCCCACGCCCTGAATTCGATAAGTTCTGCTCGATTATTTAATGGCCTACGATTCGGAAAATATTTTTGCTAAAATTCTTCGCGGCGAAATTCCGTGCGAGAAGTTTTACGAAGATGAGGTCGCGCTTGCCTTTCGCGATATTTCTCCTGCCGCGCCCAGCCATATTTTGGTCATACCTAAATTATTTGTAACTTCATTTAATGATTTTGCTATGCATGATGCATCCGTAATGGGTGCGTTTTTTAAATCTGTTCAGAAAGTGGCAATGCAAGAGAAATTGGTCGAATCAGGCTACCGACTCATTACCAACCATGGCGCAGATGCAAACCAAACCGTACCGCATTTTCATGTACATCTTCTAGGTGGCAAGAATCTGGGCGGTTTAATAACCGACGATAAGCAACAACGATAAGGACGACATAATGAAAAAAATAACTTTAGCGGCAGTCGCCGTGATGGCTTTGGGTGCTACAGCAAGCTTCGCGGCTTCTGAAGGTTCATGGGGTTACGAAGGTAAATCGGCTAATTGGGGCGCGCTTGATAAAAGCAACGTGGCCTGCGATGAGGGACGTTTGCAATCTCCTTTCGATATTAAAGCTAACTTTAAAACGAGCTTGCCAGCGATTAACTTCGACTACATGCCTGCAGAATTAAATGTTAAAAAGAACAGCCACGGCGTAACCGTAAGCTTAATGGGCGGCCAAAAAATGAGTGTGGCGGGCGATGATTATAAATTGCTGCAATATCATTTTCATGCACCAAGCGAATATCACCTAAATGGCAAATCATTCCCTATGGCAATGCACTTAGTGCATCAGCGTATACGCGATGGCGCATTGGGCGTGGTAGGCGTATTTATTAAAGAAGGTAAGAAGAATTCAGTGATTGATTCTATCTGGTCGAACCTTCCGAAAACGGATGGCGAAGCGAAAGTAAAAGGCGTGAATATCAACCCTGCTGATTTGCTTCCTGATGCTCATCGTTATGTTCGTTTCTCTGGCTCGCTCACAACTCCACCTTGCAGTGAAGGTGTAAATTGGCATGTGATGGAAACTCCTATCGAAGCTTCTGCAGAACAAATTGCTGCTTTTAAGGGAATTGTGAAAATGAATGCTCGCCCCCTACAACCGACGAATAACCGTCTGATTGTTGCCGAGTAAACTTTAATGATGTTTGGTAGAGCTGCGTCCTAGTGGCGCAGCTTATCCGACACTAGCATATAGCCGCGCGTATCTTTGCCATCTTTCTTTGCCATTGCATGGTATAAATCTGTTAGCGACACCCAAAACCATGGGTGCTTATGGCCCGCAACATCCATTACCAAGCAGCTGTCTGTTTCTTTGTGATAGGCCGCAATCGGCGAGAAATGCCCGCCCACATTTTTACCTAAACTTCTGCCATGATAGTTAGCAATAATGAAGGTCGATTTATCGTTCAAATAAGCCATTAAATTTTGGCGGAAACGGGTGATAGGATTGTCTCTACTGGTCGCAGGGGCTTTCGTAATATCAGCATGTTTGGTTTGCACATTTAGCAGGTACATCTTCAGTTTTGATGCTAGCTCATCTAAACTCAAACCCGGTTCAAAAACAATATCTCCCGTTTTTTCGCAAGCGACAGTAACGCCTTCTACCCATTCGCGCGGTTTTACGCGGTCAGTCTCTTCATTCATAAAGGTCATTTGCGAATAGCTGTTATAATGCAAGGTCTCACCGCCGTGGCAGGTGGGTGCTTGCACTTCCAAGCCTGAATCAATGCGCAGGCCTGTTTTTAGCCGTAATGCGTTCAGTACCGTCACCGCACTGGCGACTGCACAATAGGTTGGTTTCATTTGCGGTTGAAATCGATGGGCAAGTTCGAAAAAATCCTTATTAAAACGAGATTCGAACAAACGGCGCTTGCCCTCGGGGGTGTCCCAAGCGACCGTAATCTGATGTTCCTTATTCTCGCTATATTTCATTACCCATCCTTGTTTTTTATAGTGGTGTTTTTTCTGCCTTGTGTGCAATATAGCAAATCTATGTTACGATTTTCTTACGATGGCGGGATTTTTCTTCATTTCTTTAAATTGTCACAGTGTTAAATGGAAATTAAGGATTGAAAATGCGCCAAAACAAGCTCGGAAACACTAATGTTAATGTTAGTCATTTATGCTTAGGAACAATGACTTGGGGGCAGCAAAACACGCAAGACGAAGCTTTCGACCAAATGGATTATGCGATAGAGCGCGGAATTAACTTTTTTGACACGGCCGAACTTTATGCCGTACCTCCCAAAGCCGAGACGCAAGGCAGCACTGAAGAGATTATTGGTAATTGGTTCGCCCAATCTGGCAAACGCGATGAAGTGGTGCTCGCCAGCAAAGTGGTCGGGCGCTCTGGTATGGAGTGGTTTCGCGGCGAAGAATCCCGCCTATCGCGCGCGCATATCATGCAGGCAATTGAAGGCAGCTTAAAGCGCTTAAAAACTGATTATATCGATCTCTACCAATTGCACTGGCCCGATAGAGCGACCAATTATTTCGGCCAATTAGGCTATGAACATAAAGAGAATGACGATGCGATTGCGTTGGAAGAAACCCTATCAGTTCTTAAAGAATTGGTTGAGCAGGGTAAAATTCGCCATGTAGGGTTATCGAATGAAACACCATGGGGTATGAGTGAATCTTTGCGCTTGGCACGCGAAATGAGCTTGCCACGCGTGCAATCAGTGCAGAACCCTTACAGCTTATTAAACCGTAGTTATGAAGTGGGCTGCGCTGAAATTTCTATCCGCGAAGAATGTGGGTTACTGGCTTATTCGCCCCTCGCATTTGGCATGTTAACAGGAAAATATAACCACGATAATTGGCCGGAAAAAGGTCGTCTGACCTTGTTTGACCATTTCCAGCGTTATCTGAACCCGCGCGCTCGTGCGGCGACGCTTGAATATTGCGAGATTGCCAAAAAATATGAGATGTCGCCTGCCACTATGGCGCTCGCTTATGTTAATAGCCGTCCGTTTTTAACCAGCAATATCATTGGTGCTACTAGCATGGAGCAATTAAAAGAGAATATTGACTCGCTTGATGTTACCTTGTCGGATGAGTGCTTAAGCGATATTCAGGCTGTGCATAATAAAAACCCAAACCCAGCCCCTTAAGAGGAATCCGATGAGCGATATAGATGTAAAAGATAGTAACGGTAACGAATTAAGCGATGGCGATGCCGTCACGCTAATCCGTGATTTAAAAGTAAAAGGCTCGTCGCTTAACCTAAAGCGCGGCACGAAAGTGAATAAAATTCGCCTGACGAACGATGCCGATGAAGTGGAATGCCGAATTGGTAAATCGACCATCGTATTGCGCACCGAGTTTCTAAAGAAGAGTTGAGGCAAGTTTACACTTGTCGAGCCGCCGATTAACTGCTAGCTAAACGTCAGTGTGGAGAGATGGCAGAGCGGTTGAATGCACTGGTCTTGAAAACCAGCAAGGGGGCAACTCCTTCCGGGGTTCGAATCCCCGTCTCTCCGCCACTGTTTCCTTAGTTTCCAACAGTTTCCGAGAGCGTTCCGCCAGAGCCGCGGCGTGTGCGCCGCTTGCGGCATTCAGCATCTTTGAAGCTCCCATCATAGAATGCTGAGTGAGGGACTTTTACTTCGAATAAACCCTTATTTGTAACGTTTCTTTCATCACTATCGAATGGATAGTTATGAAACATTTTATTATTTTAATCGGTCTTTTACTCGCTGTCTCTGCTTGTTCACAAAATAACGCACGCAACGCTGTCTTTATGAATGCCGATTATAGTGCGAGTGGTAGTTATGGTAATTCTGAACTCAGTGATCAGTTTGGTATGATTAATGGGCAATATTAATGTCATTTTTTGTTAGAGGCGGTACATGATGGTTTTACGACAGATTCTAGTTATTTTTTTGATGCTGCTACCTTTTGCCGCTACCGCAAACCCTAGTCAATCTCCTGAGCTATATAAGGCTAAGCAATTGGTGCAGGCTAAGCCGCAGGAAGCGCGTCAGGCGTTAGAATGGATCGCGCAGCGTGGCAAGCCAGATATGGCCGCACATTTGATTACTGCCTTGCGTTATTCTCCGGTACTTGGGCAAGAGATAATGCTCGTTTTAAATAAAATTACAGGGCATTCGGCAAGCAATTGGTTTGACTGGATGTTGTGGCAGGAAAAAAATGTGCAAATTAAACCACACGCTAGTATCACTCACTTTAAGTCAGGCTTATTTTATAGTATCGACCCTGCATTTAAGCGGTTTTATCGCCCAGAAATGAGCTTTGATATTCGACCAGAAGAAGTGGTATGGGGCGGTGTGCATGTGGATGGTATTCCTGCATTGGATAACCCAAAGCATCTGACGGCTAAGGAGGCGAGCTATTTGCGTGACGATGATGAGGTGTTTGGTGTTTCTATCAATGGTGATAGTCGCGCTTATCCGCTGCGCATTATGGGCTGGCATGAAATGTTTAACGATGTGGTTGGCGGGGTGCCCGTTAGCTTGGCTTATTGTACTTTGTGCAATGCGGGTATTCTATTTGAAGGTAGTTATCAGGGGCGAGAAAAATGGAACGTGAAAGAGCCTTTCACTTTTGGTTCATCTGGCTTTCTCTATCGTTCCAACAAACTTATGTATGATCGCCAAACTGACTCACTTTGGAATCAATTTACTGGCGAGCCTGTTTCAGGAAAATTGCGTGGATCAGGTATTAAGTTGAAGATTCGCCCCGTCGTGATTACGAGCTGGGGGGAGTGGAAAAAACAGAACCCTAATACGAAAGTACTTGGTTTGGATACAGGGTATCGTCGCGATTATGGCTCTGGCGTGGTGTATCAAGATTATTTCGCTTCTTCAAAATTGATGTTCCCTGCGTTGGGTGATCGCAGCCGAAAGTTACAGGAAAAAGACCAAATATTCGGCCTCCGCTTAACAGGGGGTAACAAGGCTTGGCCGTTGTCGAAGTTTAAGCAAGGGGCGGTGTTTAATGACACGGTAGGTTTGGTGAATGTCGTGCTAATGGGGGATGCGAAGAGCCGTACCGTGCGCGCTTATGAACGCAAAAAGTTAAAATTCGACAGCTCGCTTACTACTGATGATGGGCGCCAATGGAAGCTGACTGAAGAGGCGTTGGTCGATAGTAAAGGGAATCGCTTAAAACGTCTTCCAGGGCATATTTCTTATTGGTTTGCTTGGGCAGGTTATCTGGAGAGTGAATAGAGTTTAGGCCATAAAAACGCCTTACCGTTTTGGGCTCTATGTAGATTAATTGATTTTCTTGTGATAATTGTCTATATAGTGTGTTGGCTAAGCTATTAGCCAACAATAATAACCATATAGAGAGAGTATGAATTATGAGCAAACGTGATGATTTAATTGAAAAATACGCCGCAGATTTAAAAGAAAAATGTGGCATGACTCCAGATGTAGACCTGCTGACTAAAGTGACAATTGGTTGTGGTCCGTCTATCTATAACGCAGATGCCTCAACAGTTTCAGGTAGCGATAAAACTGAATTAGAAACAGTTAAAAATAACTTTCTGATTAAGAAGCTCGGCCTGAACGATAATGACGACCTTGATGGCGCCATTGACAAAGTGATGGAAATCTATGGTAAATCAAACCGCAGCAAATATCGTGCGGTCGTTTATTACATGCTTACGAAGCATTTCAATAAAGAAAAAAATTACGGTTAATTGTAATCTGATTTTTTGAAGAAACTGGAGCTGCTCTTAATTGGGTGGCTCCATTTTTTATTATCAAAGCACTCTTTAAGAGAGTGCTTTGATAATATCTAGCGGGGCTTGAAGAGTTGATGCTTGCTGCTACAGAACTATCGAGTACAAAACGGCTCAACAGTGGGATTAGAATGACGTTATGACGATTAAAATTCTCGCAAAATCTTTGCTTCGTGCAATTGTCGCATGGTGGAGGCACGATGCTTTTACCCAAAGTGCGGCCATTGCCTATTACACAATTTTCTCGTTCCCTGCGTTGATAATTCTTTATTTTGCCTGTGCATCATTATTTGTTGATGAGGCGCAAATTCAGAATCAGGTGTACGATTTTTTATCGGGTAGTTTTGGCAGTGAAGCCTCGGTGCAATTTCAAAAAATTATCGAAAAAACTGCGCCTGCTGAGACAAATTTTTGGGCCTTTGCCATTGCAGCTAGCGTGTTGATTTTTACAGGCTTAAAAGTGTTCTTACAATTGCAGCGCGCTTTGAACCTAGTGTGGCAGGTAGATGATTCGCAACTGAGTACGGTGAGAAAATTAGTTTTTCGTCGTATCGCATCTTTCGGCGTGATGGTTGGTATTGGCTTTACCTTGCTAGTTTCCATGCTGGCGACTTCAATGCTTTCCGTTCTGACAGAATATATCACCAACTGGTTGCCCGATTATTTCACCTTCTTGCTTCATGGGCTTAATTTGCTCATGAGCCTAACCATGGTAACGATTACTCTCGGCTTTATGCTTAAAAAATTGCCTGACGTTCATGTGGGGTGGGGTAACGCAATGTTGGGCGGTTTTTTATCTGCCCTATTATTTGTTATGGGCGAATATGGTTTGGGCCTTTACTTCTCGATAGCGCAGCCGAACTCGGCCTATGGCGTAACAGGGTCGCTTATTTTGTTAATGCTATGGGTATCTTACTCTGCAACAATTTTACTATTAGGCGCTGAATTTAGTCGAGATTTGCAAATGAATAAAACAGCTGAGTCTTCAATTTAGTCTAATAGCCGCTTTATGGTATGAAACAGCCGATATCGTAAAGCGCCTTTGCAGGTTCAGCGGTTTGGTCGTTATCGGTGAATAGCATGATTGCGCGTAGAGGGTATTCAGGTTTTTTGCCAAATGCTTTCATAAAGTCTTTGACGATAATACGCGTTTCGTTTTTCCATTGATGGGCTGGGCTTGCTTTATTTTGCAATAATATGCGGCGGTGATTACCCGAACGCCCTGCTGGTGCCTGAAAGATACTTCCAATAGCGTCATCTTGTTGCGCCCAAACATAGGACAGCATGTCGTAATCGCTTTTGTAGAAATCATTGCCGACTCG
>JALZUV010000053.1 GCA_023301245.1 Rickettsiales bacterium | reverse complement strand
ACTAACTTTACGACGCTCGAATCGACCTTGGGTGGCGGGGTGAAAGCTTTCGCAGGTAACTCGAAGCAGGGGGTCACTTCGCATAGCCATTGGCATAATACTGACAGGCGGCCATAATGTTTGCTGCCCTCCTGTGCCACAATGCGGTTTACCACCTCTTTTTGGAACATTAACGTCAGCGACTCATAGTTGCTGGTATCTTGAGAAATCTCTTTCAACCATTTTATTAGCATGGCCGTGCCAACATTATAAGGCAAGTTTGCAATAACTGCACGAGGTGCTGGCACGGTTTCAATCAGTGAAATAGCCAGCGCATCAGCCTGTATAATAGTGAGCCGTTCATCGCTTTTTGCCACCTCTTCTAATAGCGGTAATAAGCGGGAATCTTTTTCGATTGCGGTAATGCTGGCAGCAGGGGAATCAATTAGCGAACGAGTTAATCCACCGGGGCCAGGGCCAATTTCCACGACATGCACGCCTGCCAATTTTCCTGCTTGGCGCACAATCTTATCCGTCACATTTTGGTCGAGCAAAAAATGCTGGCCAAAGCGCTTATCGGCACGCACCTTATGTGCGCTTAGTTGCTCTTTAAGTGACGGTAGCACTTAGCTCCGAATTTCGATGAAGTTATCACGGCGCAACGCGCGCATGAATTTTGAAGATTCAAGGTCGAGTTTCTCGCGAAATAGGCGGTCACGTAAGCCATCGTCAGCGGTTACTTGCACGGGCATATCTACTTTCTCGCATAAGATATAAAAACGAATACCTTGCGGGCTAGCGAAAGGTTCTCCCACTTCGCCAACATCCAAGTTTTTCGCTTGCTGCATCGCATAGGCGGGCAGGTCGCTCATGGTGGATTGTAAGAAAGAAATATTCACATCTGTATCGGTAAATTGCTCAATCCCTGCGATACTGGGCTCTAGGCAAGTTCCAGGGTTTTGCGCTACTTGGCGAGCAATGTTTAGCGTAAGTTGTACTTCCTTGGGGCTGGCATCGGTACGCAAACCTAGCAGAATTTCTTTCAAAATAACTTGGCTTGGATCAACAACGGTGACGTTACTCTTGGAGCGAATTTCATTAACGCGGATAATATGAATACCTCGCTCTGAACGAATAGGGCCGATCACTTGGCCCGGTGAGGCGGTTTGCACAGGGGCTGAGATGGCAGGTTCAAGCTGGTTCAATGCTACCCAAAAACGTGGCTCAGTGCCAGCGGGAAGCTTCATTAATTGCTGCATGACTGACTCTAGGCGTGCCCCACCCTTAACATCCTCAACAATTTTTTGCGCTAGGGCAAAGAGTGGTGCCTCTTTTTCAGGCGAGTCAATGGTAAGCACTAAAGGCGTGATATTATACTCTTGGCCGGACTCAACTAATCGTTGGTTTTGTGCTGCGCGTTTAAATTCAGTTTCGCTGATACGTACTTTGGGGCGTACCAATGAAAGGAGCATTTTATTCCACAAAAGCTGTGCTTGTAGCTGGCTCGAAAAAGCCTCCCACGACACGCCTTTATTGGCCATAAATTGCTTTAGGCTACCCGCAGGTTGCCCATTTTGTTCTTCTAGCTCGGCTATGGCACGTGCCATTTCTTCACCCGAAATAACGATGCCGCGTTTTTTGGCTTCGATGGCTTGTAGTCGTTCATCCACCAGTTGTTTTAGCGATTGTGCGCTGACCTTTTTGCGCACTTCTGGCGAATCGGAAAGGCCGCTTGAGCGGATGATGAGCTCGGTTCTATCGGCTAAATCTAGGTTAGAAACGGGCTGTTCACCCACAACGGCAACGACCTTAAGATGGTTAATCATCGCATGGGCGCTTGCGCTTACCCATATAACAGAAAGTAAAATTATTAAAAATCGCATCAGTTTAAATTCTCCAGCTCAACGCGTAACACAAAAGACGAGGAAGGCTCAATATCGCGGTCACGAATGAGGCTGCGGTTGAAATTTCCATAAAGCTTAAAGCATTCATCCTGATATTTAAATCCTGCATTGGCTACGGTTTGTTGATTCTCCTGCAAATCTCTACGCGTCCCAGCGAATAAAGTCCAGTAATCCGTCAAAGCAACTGACCCACTCGCGACAATTTCTTGCCTATCATCAAGGAAGGAATCGTTACTTAGGTCTAAATAATCCACATTTAAAAAGAAGGGATTAAGGTTAAGCCCTGTATTTATCTCAGTACGTTTGGGGCTTAAATCGTCTTTATCAAGGCGGAAACGGTAGGCGGTGGTAAAATTAGTATCCCAATTAATTGCTAAGCGACCCACATAGTCGGAGCGCTCTTCGGTTAGGTCGTTACTAAAGGGGAAGGGGCTATCTTGGTCGGTGCGATAATGTTGGCCAAACGAGAAATCGAGGTTGCTTGTATCCGCAAATTGCCAAAGCCCTTGCACCCCGAAATTAAAACGAGGGCCCGTTTCAACACGGTCATAACCCGCAAAGCGATTGCCATCAAATAAGTTGGAGTCGTTAAATTCGGGAATTAAACTATCTTCATTGGGGATTTTATCGCTATTGCTGCCGCCTGGGCTTACGATAAATTGTGCGATAGGTTCAATCAGCAAGCTACGGTTTGCAGCATATTGATTGAGCAACGGATAGCGCCAGCCTAGCTCCAGCTGCGGAATGACGCGTGCGGGCGTGCCATCGAAATCATTGGTGAGGCCTGCACGGGTTACATCTTCTACCGAATAAACATCGCCGCGCACGCTGGCCTTGGTTTCAAATACATGACCGCCATTGGTAATAACGGGTAGTTCCCACCCTGCTTGCATTGATAAACGGCGGCTTTGCGCTCCTACATCACGCGAAAGCACCATAGTGCCAGCATCGACTGTAAAGCGAGAATTCAGCCAGTTAGGGGCGCTTTCCCAGCTAAAATCGGCAATGGGCGAAATAAGTGGAGTCGTGTCTGAATCATCCGTTGCACGCAAGCCTTGGAAGGCGAGCGCCTGCACGCCAAAGTAGCGACGATTTTCAATATGTTCAGCATAGAGGCGAGATTCTAATGTATCTTCAGAACTAATGTCGTAGCGGCGCAGATAAGTGTCATCGGTGGCTCGGTTAACATCAAACCCCCAATGCCATGTATCGGATAATTTAAATTCGCCCAAGGCATCAATATGGCCGCGAATTTCTTTACCGCTCGCTAAATTACCAAATTCATCACGCCTATCAGGATTAGTGATAGAGCCGCGCAATTGCATGTAGCCATTATTAAACAAGTGGCGATATTCGCCCGACAGCACAGGTGCCTCCTTGCCCAGCCACATCGGCGTAATGGTGGCATCAATATTAGGTGCAATGCTGGCATAGAGAGGGACCTTTAGGAAAGTTCCAAGTTCTGAATCAGCCCCCGCCTCAGGCACTAAGAGCCCGCTTTGTGCGTCTGCATTGGGGGTGGCGTGCCTAAAATAGGGCGTGTAGGCGACAGGGACTCCCCATAATTCAAGCCTCGCATTTTTATATTCAACCAGTTGCTCTGCTTCATTAAGCGTCACTTTTTCGGCCTTCATTTGCCAAAGCGGGTTATCATCGCCGCAGAGTTTGCAGGGCGAATAAACGGCCTTATCCATCTCGATAATATTATTGTCAATGCGGCGAGCCTCGCGTGCCGCAAAAAGTGAATCATCTGACATGCGCGCGCGGAAGTTATTTATCACCCCCTCGCTTAGGTTTTCTTTTAGGCGCACTTTATCAGCAAAAAGCACATCGCCGTTTGGTTGGCGTATTGATACGTTACCGCTAGCAAAAACCTCGTTACTATTTTGATGGTAGCTAAGTTTATCGGCCAGCAAGATAATACCATCTTGAATAATTTGCACTTTGCCTAATGCAATTACGACGGCTTTTTTGCGATCATAGCCCAGTTCTTGCGCAGAAAGAAACACGGGCTTGTCGCCCGATTTTGGCGCGAGCGCATAGGCAGGGATTCCCCACCCGATGAGTAGAAATATAAGCACGCGTAACATAACTTCTTTTACTGCAGCTTGCACCGTTTAAGCAAGCCTCAAGGCGATTTAGCCATGCTCTAGATGCAACATCATCCAAATACCGGTCAATAGCGTGGCAATAGGGGGAACCCAAGCGGCCACAATAAGTGGCAAACTCCCCGATAATCCCATCGCATGCACAAGGTCTGATAAAAAGTAGATGAAGAATCCGCTAATAATTCCACCTGCTACGAGTAAAACAATTTTCCCCTTTCGCGGTGCGCGCAAGCTAAAGGTGGCAGCAATAAACACCATACCGATAAGTAGTAAGGGAAGGGCAAGCATCACCTGAAAATGCAATTTATGGCGTAAGGCAGAAAATCCTGCCTCTTCGAGCAAGCCAATAAATTCTGGCAATTCCCAAAAGGACAGTGTTTCGGGCGAGGCGAAACTATCTTGAATTTGTTCAAAGGTTAGTTCGGTCGATAAATTTAGTGTCTCCGACTTTTCAGATGGCTTACCTGTTTGCGAACGGATAACCTTGTTTAACTCCCAATGGCCTTGTCGCAGTTTCGCCGATTCGGCATCCATTCGCCCAATAAATTTACTATCTTCTTTGAATTGAAAAATAATAACATCGCGCATGGTGATAGTTTGTTGGTCGAGCGATTGCGCATGAAAAATTCGTTCGGGTTTGCCCTTTTTAGTCGTGTCAAAATCGCGCAACCATAAGCCTGATGATGATAGCGATAGCACGCTGGCTTTGCCAGAAATATGGCGCGCCTCCAACTGTTCAAATCGCGATAACATGGAGGAGGCAATAGGGTTAAAAATCGTGACAAATAAAATGCCAATAACAAGCGTCACCATCCAGCCGGGGCGTAAAAATTGCCAGACGGAAACGCCAGCGGCACGCGCGGCCACCAACTCGCTGCGGCGGGTGAGTTTGGTCAGTGCCATCATCGCGCCAATAAGTACGGCAAAAGGCAAAATACGAATGGCCATTTCAGGCGCTTTCATCAAGGCCATTTCTAGTACGTTGGCAAAAGATACATTGGGTTTATTGGCCGTGCGTCGGGTGAGCTCAACCGTGTCGAGCAGCATCACTAGCATCATTAATCCGCCGAGTGTGGTGAAGATACCGCTGGCGAATAATCGCGCAACATAGAGGTGCAGCGTCATGAGGTTGCCTCTTCGCCTTTAGCGGGAATTTGGCGATAGTTTTTATCGCTAAGCAGCCATGTAATAATTCCACCCCAGCTTACAAGGCTCACGTAAAATAACGGTACTAACGCGGGGGTTTTCGCAACAATATTTTGCAATGCAAGCGCAGTGGCGACAATCAGAATCGATAGCACGGTGGTGATGGTAATTTGCCGCATATGCCCGCGCCGATTAAACTCGCCACGCAATAAATTAGCATAAGCAAATAGCCCTAAAATTAGCGCATAAAATGGCCAAGTAAGGCGGTGATGCGCCTCGGCCAGCAGCTCGCCTTGGCGCGGAGATTCTAGGCTTGCTTCTTCGAG
>JALZUV010000052.1 GCA_023301245.1 Rickettsiales bacterium | reverse complement strand
ATACGGAGCTTGGGCTTTAGCCCGAATAACCCGGACGGTCTGCCAGTGACTCGGGCTAAAGCCCAAGCTCCGTATAGACAAAGCCACCGCTTGCTCAATTGAGATCGTCTGTGCAGCTGGGTATGTTCCTCCGCCATGTCCAACCCGTCTACCAAGGCTCCACAATTCACGTCCTGCATGCCTTCCAAAAGAAGTCTTCAACGGGAATCAAAACAGCCACACGGGATGTCAATTTAATCAAACAGCGTTACCACGAAGCAAAGGAGCTAGCAAAAGATGAGCATTAAAAAGAACACCAACCAAACCGAGAGCAGCGGAAACGTCTTCGCCGACATGGGCCTCAGCGATGCCAAGGAACTCGAAGCCCGTGGCTTAATCGGCGTCCACCTCGTCCACCTGCTCAAAGCAAAAGAGATGAAGCAAAAGGACATCGCCACCTTGCTTCACCTGAAACCCGCAGAAGTGTCCCACCTCTTCAATGGCCACTTCAGCCGCTTCTCAACCGACAAGCTTTTGAGCTTTCTGGCTGACCTAGAGCAAAAAGCATCCATCCAAATCAGCCCTCGGAAACAAGGTGAGCCATTCCAGAAAGCGCCTTCTTGTAAGGTGAATGCTGCTAGAGGAGCCCTCACCAACGACAAAAATATCGTCATTTCTTAGTACTTCATAAATTACTTAAACTGCCTCAGTAATTGGGGATGGCGCACGGATCTTTCTCCTCTTAAAGCGGGGAATCGAGCGCAGCTCAGCTTCGTTCAGAAATCTGTAGGACTGTGGGACGACGAACTTTTTGAACTTCTGTCGAAGATCGTTAAGACCAAGAGGCTTACGGTATTCCCACACCTCTTTAATTTCGAGAGCGTAGGCCACATTGGCTCCCTCGTAGTAACCGTCGAAAGTTGCACGATCTACCTGCGCAAAACGGGATACCAGATCCCAAATATTATCTGGAGAATCTTTCCACACTTCCCCAACGCGGAAGCCGCCGCGCAATTCCATTACTGGACTTGAGACGTAGACATAAACGTCACGATTCTGAAGACCACTTGACACCCTCCGCCGTAGCTCTGCGGTCTTCAAACCCTGAAATACGAGGTCCGCGTAGACCGGCTTAAGGGAAAGTAGGAGTGGCTTACGATTGGAATTTTTCTGCATGGGAAGGAAATGCTGTTTTGAAGAGTTTTTTGGCAACTTCACGGGAAACCTGACTGGGAGATTGGAGGACCAAACTGTGGCCTTGATTTGAAAATATTTCACGCACTTCTTTAAGGGAAAGGGGTTTTTCAAATGGGTGGGTGTTTGAAAACTTGAGAGCCATGATCTTCTGATGAGCCGACGCCTGGCAGACCTCAAGCACTTCACGCCAATCGAGAACTCCAAAATTCTTGAAGGTTCTAAATAGCTCTTTGGCCTCGCCGCAACCCACGTGATCAAGATCTGAAACGGCAATGAGTTCGCCTACCTCACCGCTTACATACCAAAGGATACGGGCGGGAGCATTGAGCATGTTATAGTGGGAGTGGGCTCGGTAGAAAACATTCTCAGTTCTGAGGAAAACTTGGGCCTTTTCTGCGAACATGTCTTGTTGAGCTGCTCGGTCATCCAACATCTGCCTCGCAAAATTTGGTTTGATTGGAATCATGAAAAACAAACCACTAGGCGAGATTTGCATTGGTGAGCAAAGACGCTCCATCTGTTCATCAGAAAAATTAGAGAGATCCTGAAACCCAAGTTCCTTTGTAATTCCAGCTGCCCTGCTGCGGTCACCGACCTCGGGAATGATAAGACGGACAAAAGAAAGCCCAATTCGAGTGAAACCGAGGTGATCCAACGCCGAGCCAAAAAACTCTTCTGAGCGAGTGTCATTGAACTTGATGACTTCTCTCCCCTGCTCAGACGCCACTTTTATGGAATCGGCTAATAGAAATCGCTGGAAAATATCCACGTTGCTCGATTCCCGGCTCATTCTGACGAAAGAAAGGAGCAACTCGTGCTCTCCAAAATTTCGTAAAACTCGGATTCCGATAGTTTGATCACCAGCCCGCAGAATCTCGCAAACCTGTTGGGGATCCACGCAGCTCTCCTCCAGAGAATTCCTTAGCCGTTTGGATCGTTCCCCAGCAAGCGTGAAGAGTCCCACGTCCAAGGCTTTTAGAAGTGCCGAAGATAGCCTTTCCCATTTAAGATTCAGCCCCGCGATAAAACGTGGTGAGTGAGGGTGGTTCCTACTTTTCTCGTGAAGGTCTAAGAGGAACTCCGTCGGCCTCAGCACATTAAGTCCGGTGACTTCTAATATTTTACCACTTCTCGAAGAGAGAAGCTCGTCCCGAGTCAGGAAGAAGTCAGCGGTAGAGGCTGCGGCCTTTGCTATCTGTCTAATGTCTGAAATTTGATTAGGAGTCTTATAAGGAAGGATTGCCTTCAACTCTGCCGTCAATAAATCAGCCCGTGCGTGATCGAACGGTATAAAGTCAAATCCTCGCGCTCGATCTCTGGATTCTTTTCGCAGAACTTGGTCATCATTCCGGTCGATCTCTGCCAACGTTTCATCCGAGATAAACAAGCGGCACCTTTCATCAGCAAATCCCGAGGTTAGATTCTGTGAAGCCTGATTTTTGGACGCTGTCGCCTCAAAAATATCGAAGAAGATCTGAGCATCGACTACAATGGCGAGTCGATCATCAGCCATCGCATCGATCAAACTAAGCAGATCTTCATCGGGAGCCGTCGAAAATCGGAAGTAAAAGTTAGAAAGAATATGCCCTTCCTTCGATTTCCCGACCTCTTCATTGTGAACGACAAAACCCATGTGAGACCAAAACTTATGGGCTTTAAAATCTCTCCGGCATTTCAATCTAAGATAAAGCTTCGACGCGAATTTGGATTTGAGAGCATCTACCAGTTCCTTTGCAAAACCCTTTCCGTGGGTAGAAGGACAGACACAAATCTGGATTACCCTAACCCCGTCAGTCCCCTCATCAAAGATCAAGTAGCCCCGTAGCACCTGCTTAGAATCAGTAATACCGAGACACCCGTCACTAGACAAATATTGCCTAAAAGCTCCGTCCGGAAAAAAACCAAGATCCTTTTTGAAAGGCTTATAAAGACTCTTCACCCGGTCGAGGTCATCGACACCCAACTCTACGACTTCCCCTCGCTCATTGCGTGGTAAATCAGACGGTCCTTTCATTTTTGGTTACGCTTCGAAATCAAGTGCAGCATCTTACGTGTGCTATTTCTGGAATCACTTTGTCAGTTTGATAATTCTTCGCAACTTCTAAGAGTCTCTTGCACCGATGAATAAGCCTTCCATCCAATGCGGGGCAGAGCCTATCACGATGCTTCGATTAAGCTTGCGACAGGTGGCGGGCGGGAATGGCATGAACGCTAGGGGACTTTGCTTCGCTCTGCCTCGCATATTTTTCGGCAGATTTAGCGACCCCCTTTATTGTTCTCTGTGTGCCCTTAAAGATCGGACTCCGATACAGGAACCAA
>JALZUV010000051.1 GCA_023301245.1 Rickettsiales bacterium | reverse complement strand
AAGAACCCCGTCATGCGACGGGGTGACAATTTATAAAGAAGCGACAGCATGGCGCGCACGGGGGCAAAAATAAAAAACCAGATGGTCTGTAAGCCGGGTTCTGTACCTTGCAAGCAAGGCGGTGACCATTCATCTACGATTACGATTACCCGCAATCTTTAGCAACCAACCCGAGTGCAATGTGAAAGCATTACGCGCACTCCTATTTGGTTTTGCTTCAGGTGAGGTTTACTATGCCGCCTTTGTTACCAAAGGCGCGGTGCGCTCTTACCGCACCCTTTCAGCTTTTCCCCGCAAGCGAGGTAGTCTATTTTCTGTAGCACTTTCTCTGGGGTCGCCCCCGGCGGGCGTTACCCGCCACCTTCTTTCATGAAGCCCGGACGTTCCTCGTTTGGCGCAAGCCAACCGCGGTCACCCGACCATCTGGTTTATAAGGCTATTACGCCTGTTCTAGTAAAGATGCAAGAATTTGCGCGCATTCATCATCCCAACGCCCATCCAAATTGCGGGGGCGAAAGTGACGTTGAAAGGCGGTGATAGTTTTAGCTTCATCCTCTATTGCATAACCATAATCAGCCAATTGCGAGAATTCCGCACGCGCTTCGATAGGCTGATGCCATAAGCCAATGCCTTGCGCTGCCAGCCCTTGCCAGCCGAACAACTCACCAGGGTCTTCTTTGCGTATCGGCGCGATATCGGAATGGCCAATGACATCGCGTGGCAAAATTTTATGACGCGACAAAATACCGTGACACAAGTGCGTTACCGCTTCCATTTGTACTGCGGGAAATTCTTCATAGCCCCATTCATGACCTTTATTGACAATTTCAATGCCAACAGAAGCACTGTTAATATCGGTAACACCTCGCCAATAGCCAAGCCCGCCATGCCATGCGCGTTTATTTTCTTCAACCATCTGAAAAACTCGACCATCTTCTTCGACCAAGTAATGGGCACTTACTTTTGCTGCCTTGTCGGTGAGGCGCTCTAAAGCCGCCTGCCCTGTTTTCATACCTGTATAATGTAAAAGCAAAATACTGACGGGCAAAGCGCGTTCATCAAAATTGGGCGACGGGGTTTTTATAATCATGCACCTATTTTTGCACGATATCCCTTAAAATAACACCTTAAATACTACTGATCTCGCTCATGTTAAGGGTTTCTTAACCATTATCATGGTACAATTATTAACTATCAAATGGATTGGAAACTAGAAACAGTGAAGCTGTCAGAAATTTTAAAAGGTGGACCTATTACGGCGGCTTTACGAGCCACCCAGAAGGAAGGCTTCACCCTGTCTGTTGCAGGCGATATTACGCTAGAAATTTCTGCCGATAAAATTCGTAACGCCCAAACCGATAGCGTTACCCACTATAAAGCAGGGCGTATTTGGCGGATTGATGCAGCTGAAAGCCATAAAGGTGCAGGCATTTTATATCATTTCCTACAATATGCGGGTGAAGGTAAGTTCATCACCCAACAACAAGTACGCGACGAAAAAGGGAAAACGCAGGTTATCTCCACCAACTATTCGCTAAAAAATGGTGAATTATATGAAGTTCCAGCCGTTGCCCGCTCCAACCGCAAATGGACAGATAAGATAAAAACCCCAAGCCATAATCACGTGACGACCGTCAGCGAAAAACATAACGCACCACTTACGCTCGCTTAAAATAACTAAATTCCCCCCTTTCCGTATTTTTACCCCTTACATTGCAACAAATCCGCCTATTTCCGTTGCATTCGCAAATTGCGCCGATATACTCCATAGTAATAACAACAAAAAGCTGGCGACAGTGCGGAAAATCCGCATATTCTATTAAAGAGCTGCTTCAGCGCACATAACGACAAGGGGAACTACATGTCGATTACTATTACACCCGCTCCGCGTAATGAAACGTTGAAACCAACTATCACCGTTGTAGGTGTGGGTGGTGCTGGCGGTAACGCAGTTGCCAATATGATAGCCGCACAACTTGAAGGCGTAAATTTTTGCGTTGCTAATACTGATGCACAAGCATTAGAGCGCGCATTAACCCCTAATGTTATCCAACTTGGCGCGAATATTACGCAAGGCCTTGGTGCTGGCGCAAATCCTGACATTGGCTCTGCTTCTGCTGAAGAAGCCGCCGCTGAAATTATGGAACAAATTGACGGCAGCCACATGGTGTTCATCACCGCTGGTATGGGTGGCGGCACAGGTACAGGTGCAGCACCCGTTGTTGCCCGCATGGCGAAAGAGCAAGGCATTCTAACCGTTGCTGTTGTAACCAAGCCTTTCCATTTTGAAGGGTCGCACCGTATGAAACTAGCAGATAGCGGTTTGGAAGAACTGCAACGCTATGTTGATACGATGATTGTTATTCCTAACCAAAATCTATTCCGTATCGCTAATGAGAAAACCACTTTTGCTGATGCTTTCCGCATGGCAGATGAAGTGCTTCACTCAGGTGTTCGCGGCGTGACTGATTTGATGGTAATGCCGGGTTTAATTAACCTCGATTTCGCCGATATTCGCACCGTAATGCGCGAAATGGGCAAAGCGATGATGGGTACAGGCGAAGCTGAAGGCGAACGTCGTGCAGTTGATGCGGCTGAAGCTGCTATCAGCAACCCACTGCTTGATGATGTATCAATGAAAGGCGCACGCGGTGTGCTTATCAACATCACAGGTGGCCACGATATGACCCTCTTCGAAGTTGACGAAGCCGCCAACCGTATTCGCGATGAAGTGGATGCTGATGCAAATATTATCTTTGGTTCTACCTTCCACGATAATATGGAAGGCAAAATGCGCGTAAGTGTTGTTGCCACAGGCATTGAACAAGTGGGTAACAAGCATGGTCGTCACAATAGCAGCGGCAGCAATAACAGCACCGATAGCCGTGCAACTCATAGTTTCTCTGTGCGTAATGGTGTTACTACTGCAAAACCACGCCCAGTCGCGACAGAAAAACCTGTAAGCTTCACACCAGTTAAGCCAGAGCCTATCGCCGTAAGACAACCAGAGCCCGCTCCTATGATGCAACGCCCAGCAACTTTGGAACGCCCTACGCCTCTTTCTCGCCCACAACCTGAACCAATGATGCGCTCTGTTGCCCAGCCTCAACCTGAGCCAGAAATGCATGAAGAGCGCTTTGAAGAAGAGACGTTCACTCAGGAAGAGTCGGAAGCGCCTCAAGAATTGTTCCATTTCAACCATGACACACCAGAGCCACGCGGCGCACGCGCAGGTGGCCGTCATGCACCAACACGCGCAGAACTTGCTCCTCAACCTCAACTAGATGAAGAGCCAAGCATGATGCATGAATCTCCCTCTCCTGCTGCGATGCAAGCCAATGCGGCTGTTGCACCCGCCGAGCAATGGGAAGGTGAATATGAAGAGGAGGAGCAACCGGGATTATTTCAACGTGTAGCTTCTCGCCTCTCTTCTCGCGAGGAAGAGCGTCCGCGCACTCGCACTCGCCGCATGGAAGTTGCTGCAAGCAACCCTGAGCACGAGCCAGAAGATCAGCATGATTTAGAAATTCCAGCTTTCCTGCGCCGCCAAGCTAATTAGCATTCACTGAATGCTGTCACGCATCAGCTGGTGCGTGACATAGCCTTTGTTATATTTCGAAATAAAGCGTGAATTTCATGCGGGGTTTTCTCTGTTATACTCCACGATATGAGAAACTCTGCATTTCAATCTGAGAAACAGCATACGCTAAAATCTTCTGTCGCCAGCGAAGCGGGCATTGGCCTGCATAGTGGCGCAAATGTTGCTTTGCGTATTGAATCTGCTGATGTTGATAGCGGTATTCGCTTCATCCGTACCGACCTTGCAGACTCCCCTGAATTTCCTGCCCTCGCTACCCGCGTCGGCGATACTAAACTTGGCACGGTGTTAACTCACCCAAGCGGCGCAACACTCTCAACAGTTGAACATCTTATGGCCGCCTTTTGGGGTGCTGGCATTGATAATGCGACTGTTTATGTTGATGGCCCTGAAATGCCGATTATGGATGGCAGCTCGACTCCCTTCCTCGAAATGATTGCGCAAGCAGGCATTAAAAAGCAAAATGCAAAACGTGTATTTCACGAAGTAAAAGAACCACTCTTTCTTGAGCTTGATGGTTCCGAAATTGAAATTCTCCCTTATGATGGATTTGCCATTGAAGTCGCAATCGACTTTGAACATGATGCCATAGGCCAACAAAAACTTGTCGTCGATTTTTCCGAAACTAGTTTCGCAGGTGCAATGAGCAACGCGCGTACCTTTGGTTTCCTAAAAGAAGTTGAGTATCTAAAAACTATCGGCCTTGCGCGCGGTGGTTCGCTCGAAAATGCTGTCGTGTTAGATGATACTGCCATCATCAACCCTGAAGGCCTGCGCTCCAATGACGAATTTGTGCAACATAAAGCACTCGACATGGTTGGCGATTTATTTCTAAGCGGCGGACGAATTCGTGGTTTAGTACGCGCAAACAAGCCAGGTCATGGTATTAACACTGCGATGGCAAGCAAAGTCATTCAGCATATTGCAGCACAAAAGGCAGCTTCAAGCGCCCCTCGTTATGTCGCACCGCGCCCTGCTTTGCCTGTTACTGATGGCGTAATGCCAGCTTTTGCTTAAAGCCGCTTTTCAAGCCCGCCTTTAGTTGATATAAAACTTTCATGCATTGGCGTTTCTTATTCATATTATTTCCGTTCTTCTTACTAACGGCCTGTGGCGACTCTAACGAGGAAGCAGAACTGGCTAAAGTGGAAAAGGTAGAACCTGTCGAAGATCTTTATAATCAAGCGCTCGATTCTATTAATCAGAAAAACTGGAAAGCCGCCAAAAAGCAGTTTGAAGAAGTCGAACGTCAGCATCCTTATTCTGTTTGGGCGAAAAAAGCGCAAATGCTTAACGCGTTCGCCAATTATAAAAACCAAGATTATGAAGAAGCCGTTGCCATCCTCAACCGCTTCACCCAGCTTTATCCGGGCGACGCGCAAATTGATTATGCTTACTACCTCATCGCGCTTTCTTACTACGAACAAATTACCGATGTTGGCCGTGATCAATCAACAACCAAAGATGCACTCTTGGCATTAAACGAAGTCATTCGCCGTTTTCCACGCTCCGATTACGCCCGCGATGCCGAGTTGAAAAAAGACCTCACCATTGACCATCTCGCGGGTAAAGAGATGGAAGTTGGCCGTTATTACGTGTCACGCAAAGAGTATCTCGCCGCAATTAAGCGTTTCCAAAAAGTAGTTGAAAATTATCAAGGCACTACCCACGTCCCCGAAGCTCTGCATCGTATGGTCGAACTTTACTTACAAATCGGCATTGTCGAAGAAGCCAGCAATTACGCTGCCGTGCTCGGCCATAACTATCCCACCAGCGAATGGTATAAAGATAGTTACCGCTTACTTGCGCCTGAAGGTGCAAAGCTCGAAGCCGCAACAGGAGAGGATGAGGGCTGGTTAGGTCTTTTTTAAAGTACCATGCTGCAGCAACTCTCCATTTCTAACTTTATTCTCGTTGAAAAATGCCAAATGAATTTTGGCCAAGGCCTCTGCGTCTTAACGGGCGAAACTGGCGCGGGGAAATCGATTTTACTGGGCGCATTGGGCTTACTTTTGGGCGAACGAGCGGCGGGTCAGCCGCTATTCGACACCACCCAACCCGCGACCCTCAATGCCGAATTTAAACTTAGCGATGCTATCCGCCATTTCTGCGAAACCAATGGTTTACAGATAGAAGATGATAGCCTGTTACTGCGCCGCCAAATATTGCCCGATGGAAAAAGCCGCGCATTTATTAACGACCAACCCATCAGCATTAGCCTGTTAAAAATACTAGGCGAACAATTGGTTGAAGTGCATGGTCAGCAGGGTCAGCGCGCGCTAACCGATAAAGCGACGCAACGCGCCATGCTCGATAAATATGGCAAACACGAAGCCATGTTGAAAAAAATTGAGGCGGCTTTCAGCCATTGGAA
>JALZUV010000050.1 GCA_023301245.1 Rickettsiales bacterium | reverse complement strand
GAGCCATAATGCAAACCATGGTTGAGAATATGACAATTCGCATCCCCCCATTCTACCATTTCACCATTATACCAAATCCAGCCTTCACGCTGATCCATCGAAATTTTCGCCATAATCGTCTCTTTAGCCTTTCAACATAATTGCAGAGATTTGCCGTCCGTAATCGCTTTCTTTGCGATGGCACGAGCGGCGGTAACTGTAAAATAATTCTTCGTCAGTGTAAGTATTATGCGGCAAGGTTTCGACATTATTTAAACCTGCACGCTGGCATTGCAATAACACATATTTTTTCAAATCAAAACGATAGTGGCTAGGGCTTCCCATATCGCGCGCGAAAAACCCCTCTGAGTGCTTATCTTGGCTAATAAAATTACCACGAAACACCGTATCCACTTGATAGGAATCTTGCTCAATCGCAGGGCCGATTGCCACGGTTATATTTTCCGCTTTCGCGCCTAATTTCTCCATCGCAGTGACGGTATTTTGCACCACGCCACCAATAGCGCCCTTCCAGCCCGAATGCGCCGCACCAATTACGCCTGCCGAAGCATCGGCGAAAAGTACGGGCACGCAATCGGCCGTTAAAATTCCAAGCGCCAAACCATCTCGGTTTGTCACCATCGCATCGGCTTTAGGCATTTCGTTGGGGGTCCATGGCATGGTCACCTCTACCACCTCGGCGCTGTGATATTGATAGAGCGAGCATAGTGCATCGGCTTTAAGAGTTTTGCGGATAAGTGCGCGATTTTCGCCCACGGCTTGTTGATTATCTTGGGAGCCTCGGCCTGTGTTTAAACTGGCATATAAGCCTGTACTCACCCCGCCTTGACGCGTGAAAAACCCATGAGTAATGCCACTGCATTCATTTAAATTTTCTGCATCGAGAAACTTTGCCATTAAAATCCACCCACGGTTAGCTTATCATCTGGCGTTATTGCCATCACCTTAAAGAGAGTGCCCATTTGCGTCGGAGAAATCAAGCGTAGCCAACCATCTTCGAGCATTTTTTTCTGCTCGTCCGAAGCCGCATTATTCAGCAATTTCTGCAACCAAATATCGCCGCCCAACGCCCGCAGAAAATTCTCTTGGCTGGTCACACCATGCACCACACATTGTGTGTGCTCGGCCAAATCAGTCAACATCGCAAAATCAACGTGAGAGGTTAAGTCCACCTCACCGCAATCTTTCAGCGGATTCGCATAAGCATGGTTTTTCACCGCTTGCAATGTATCGCCAACGCCGCCTTCCACATACCCATAATCGATCGTTAAAAACACGCCGCCTTGCGCTTTCATCCGCTCGCCAATGGCGCGCATCATCGTTTGCGCGGCGGGGCATTCTTCACGTGTGACATCGCCACTGGGGGTAAATTCAAACGCTTTGCTTACCTTACGCTCCACATCTCCCACCCATTGACGAATGGGCAAAGCATCAAAAAACTCATTGGCGATAATGAATAAGGGCTTATCTGTTGGTAAGGTTTCTAGAGTTTCATGCCAGTTTGGTTGATGACCCTCTAGCGTTTTGCGCTGCGCTTGGCGCAACGTTTCGTTACTTTCCACAATATGCAATTCATTCGGCGTAAAATGCCGTAAGATATCGGATGAAAGCGTGCCTCGGCCCGCACCAAGTTCGACCATGGCCACGGAATCTTTGCCCAATTGCTGCCAAATATCGCGCAACCAAAAGCCAATTAAATCGCCAAAAATTTGGCTAACTTCGGGCGCGGTAATAAAGTCGCCTTCCGCCCCCACTGCTTTCGCTTGACGATAATAGCCAAATTCAGGGTGCTGCAAACAAAGCTGCATATAATCATGCACGCTTAACGGCAATTGAGCTTGAATAACTTTAGTGAGCGACATGGCGTTTTTTCAAGCCATAGAAAATAAGGAACGCCCCGCCCAATATCATTGGTGCAGAAAGCATTTGCCCCATGGTCAGCCCTTCCCACAGAAAGCCAAGCTGTTCGTCTGGCTCACGAAATTGCTCAACAAAAGCACGCGCCGCACCATAGCCCAACAGGAACAACCCTGAAAGCACTCCTGTTTTCTCGCGTATTTTTGTGAAATTCACCAGCAATAGCATGATGATAAAGAGTGCTAACCCTTCCAACGCCGCTTCATAAAGCTGGCTTGGGTGGCGTGGCAGCTCGCCCCCTGTCGGGAACACCATCGCCCACGGCACATCGGTTGCCCTACCCCATAATTCACCATTAATAAAATTGGCGATACGGCCAAAGAACAAGCCAATTGGCGCGACCACGGCCAGTAAATCGGTCAATTTCAAATAAGGGACTTTAAAGCGCTTGGCAAATAGCCACATGGCAACAATAACCCCCGCCAACCCGCCGTGGAAACTCATTCCGCCCTGCCAAATTTTCAGCGCATCCATTAAATGGGTCGAATAATAAGCAGGGTTGTAGAACATCACATAACCCAAACGCCCGCCGATAATAATACCAAAAATGGCGTAGAGAATAATATCATCCAACGCTTTTTCGTTTAACAAAGGCGGCGTAGATTTATCGCTAAGGCGCTTGAGCAACCACCAGCCCAAGAAAATCCCTGCGACATAAGCCAGCGCATACCAACGAATGGCCAAGGGCCCAATTTCAAGCAACACAGGATCAATCTGCGGAAAAACGAGATAAGAATTTTCTAACATGCCTAACGCTATAACGCGACTTGCCATCAAGAGCAATGATTGCTAGATATCTTCACAAGGTGGGGGAATAGCTCAGTTGGTTAGAGCAGGATGCTCATAACGTCTTTGTCGGGGGTTCAAGTCCCTCTTCCCCTACCAGTTTTCACTCATACCGAATTCTAAAGACGCATAATGCAAAGATTTATTTCTTTATTGGAGAAATTGAAACTAGAGTTCAACCCAAAAGCCCACGTGCCATTTCTAGCTGTTCGGGCGTATC
>JALZUV010000049.1 GCA_023301245.1 Rickettsiales bacterium | reverse complement strand
GCGAAACGTGTGTTATTTACGAATTCAGGTTCGGAAACAAACGAAGCGGCGATTAAATTGGTCCGTAAATATGCGGCCAATAATGGTCGCCCGCCATCGCATCGCGAGATTGTGACTTTTAAAGGTTCGTTCCATGGGCGCACCATGGGCGCTGTAACGGCAACGGCGCAGCCAAAATATCACGAAGGTTTTGAGCCGATGCCTGCTGGTTTCGTTTATGCTGATGCTTTCAATAGCGAGGCAGCCGTTGAAGCTGTGGTCACCGAAAAGACCTGTGCTATATTGGTAGAACCTGTGCAAGGTGAGGGCGGAATTGTGCCGTTCAAAAAGGGTTTCCTAAATTACCTACGCAAAAAATGCGATGAAGTAGGCGCGTTACTTATGTTCGACCAAGTGCAATGTGGCATGGGTCGTACGGGTAAGTTATTCAGCCATTGGCACGAAGAGGGCTGCGTGCCTGACACGGTTAGCTTGGCTAAAGCGCTGGGTTGTGGTTTTCCAATCGGCGCATTATTGGTTGGCGATAAAGCGGCGGAAACGCTTCAGCTTGGCTCGCATGGTTCAACCTTTGGCGGTAACCCGATGGCGACCACGGTGGCGCTAAATGCGGTGCAAATTATCAGCAGTCCTGAAATTGAAGCCAATGTGGCGGCTCGTAGCAAGCAAGCTTTCGATTATTTAAATGGCCTTAAAGACGAGCTTGGTATCTTCACTGATGTACGCGGTCTTGGCCTAATGATTGGTGCTGAACTCATCCCCGAATATCACGGTAAAGCGGGCGAAATTATGGAAGAATCGCGCCTGCATGGGGTGATGACGCTAGTAGCAGGGCCTAATGTTTGCCGCTTGCTTCCTCCACTAAATATTACAGAAGAAGAATTGGCCGAAGGTCTGAATCGTTTCTCCCAAGCGCTTCGTCATTTCTTAGAGCAAAAGAAGGCAGCTGCTTAATGCGTCATTATCTTTTCCTATTGCTGGCAATTTTCATGGTGGCGGGCTGCGCGCCGCCTGCGCCATTGAGCGATACGCAAGGTGAGTTTCTGAAAAATGCGAATATTCAGAAAATTAAAGTGACGCGCAAAGCGAAGGTGGAACGTAAGCATCTCGATAATTTTACTGAATTTTCAGGCGCACTCAAAAAAGCGTTAAGGCAAAATGTGGTGGGGGCTGGCACGGGCGAGAAGGTCGGCATTACGGTAGAACTCGCACATATAAACACCGCTTATAACCCGTTATCAACCTTGCTGGCGGGGGATAATGTATCCGCACATGGGCTGGTAAAAATGTGGCGCTATCAACCTTTAGATGCCGCCCAGCAAGACCCAACCATAGAGCGGCTCTATAATTACAAAGCGGGTGCTCCTTTTGCGCAGGGGAAGTTTTTCGTATCCAAAAATATGGGCAATATTCTCGCAAGCGGCCTAGTTCGTGCCACGCTTGATAAAGAAGAAGTGCTTTCAAACCTGATTGCTGCAAAGGTGACGGCGGTGATTGGAGCAGCTAAACCTATTCAGCACTTGCCTGCATTTATGTATAGTGATGAAGAATTAGAAAAGTTTAAATAGAAGAGTAATTATGCCCATACAACCCGACCACTGGATTCGCGAACGCGCGCAAAAAGATAATATGATTGAGCCGTTTGTTGAAACGCTCAAACGTGAAGATGTAATTTCATATGGCCTGTCATCTTATGGCTATGATGCTCGCGTGTCGGATGAATTTAAGATTTTCCACAATATAGATTCGGCGATTGTTGACCCTAAAAACTTTTCAAACGATGGGTTTGTTGATCGCAAAACCGATTGCTGCATCATTCCGCCCAACAGTTTTGCGCTGGCACGAACGGTAGAATATTTCCGCATCCCGCGCGATACAATGGTGATTTGCCTTGGTAAATCTACCTACGCACGTTGTGGTATTATCGTAAATGTAACGCCGCTAGAGCCTGAGTGGGAAGGGCATGTAACGTTGGAGTTTTCCAACACTACCCCGCTGCCTGCGAAAATTTATGCCAATGAAGGGGCTTGCCAGTTCTTATTCCTGCAAGGCTCTAGTGAGTGCGAGCTCTCTTATGCTGACCGTAAAGGTAAGTATCAAGGGCAAACGGGAGTAACGCTTCCCAAAGTCGAAAAAGCCAGCTAGAAGGCCATTATGGATAAAATACGTATTGTTGGCGGCAATCCGCTAAAGGGTGAGATTCCTATCTCAGGTGCAAAAAATGCGGCATTGCCGTTGATATGTGCAGGGCTATTAACGGCAGGTGAGTTGAAGCTGACTAATGTGCCGAAGCTTAAGGATGTTGAAACCATCGTTACATTGCTGCGCCAGCACGGCACGGTGGTGCAGGAAGATTGGAACAATAGCACGCTTACTTTCCAATCAGACCGCGTAAAAAACTACACTGCGCCTTACGAATTGGTGAAAACCATGCGTGCGAGCATTTTGGTGCTTGGGCCATTATTGGCACGTTTTGGTGAAGCGAAAGTTTCGCTGCCCGGTGGTTGCGCGATTGGTTCGCGCCCTGTTGATTTACACTTAAAAGCCATGGAAACTTTAGGCGCAAAAATTGAACTTGAGGGCGGTTATGTTATCGCCTCTGCTCCCGATGGGTTGAAGGGCGCTGAAATAGCCTTCGAAACTGTGTCGGTTGGTGCAACGGAGAATGCTTTAATGGCGGCCGTACTGGCGACAGGCGAGACGAAAATTCGCAATGCAGCCCGCGAGCCTGAAATTACCGATTTGGCCGAATGTTTGGTTGCCATGGGCGCGAAGATTGACGGCATTGGTAGCTCAACCCTTGTTATTACAGGCGTAGAAGAATTACATGGTGCCAACCACAGCGTAGTTGCTGACCGCATTGAAGCGGGTAGCTTTATTGCCGCCGCCGCTATCACGGGTGGTAAAGTGACGCTGACCAATATCGAGCCGCGAATTTTAGGTTCAGTGCTTGAGAAGTTTGTTGAAGCAGGTGTTAACATCACCTCGACTGATAATAGCATTACGGTGGAAGGCGGTACGCTAAAAGGTGTCGATATTATGACGCAGCCTTACCCTGGTTTCCCCACCGACATGCAGGCGCAAATGATGGCGTTATTGTCACGTGCCGATGGTGCATCAATGATTACCGAAAATATATTCGAGAACCGCTTTATGCATGTTCCAGAGCTGGCGCGCATGGGCGCAAACGTAGGTGTGCAAGGACGTTCAGCTATTATACGTGGAGTCGATGGCTTGCACGGTGCCGAAGTAATGGCGACTGATTTGCGTGCCTCACTCTCGCTGGTAATTTGTGCATTAGCCGCCGAAGGCGAAACCACCATCGACCGTGTTTATCACCTAGATCGCGGCTATGAAAAGCTAGAAGAAAAACTCACACGTGTAGGCGCGAACATTAAACGAGTGGCTTAATGGCTAA
>JALZUV010000048.1 GCA_023301245.1 Rickettsiales bacterium | reverse complement strand
CATGTCGTGCACGGCCGTAGTCATATGACTATGGGGGGGGGTAGAAATGGGGTTTGTGGTTGTGCGTGTAATTGGGAGAGGGGCTGGGCAATAATTGATGCAATACATGACCAATACCTCGTGTTATAAGAGAAGCGTACGACTACGGAAAAAAAACGACGTCTTGATGGCAGTGTAGGCGACTTGCTTGGTTGGCATTGGCAGCATCGGCGGGTCTATCGCATTCTTGGCGGAGGTATATGTGGAGAGGGGCGCGGCGCGCGGGACAGGGGGTATGTACCCCCCTCACGCTTTCCCTCTCCAGGACAGGTTTTGATAAGGCAAGCAAACATTTCGTGAAGCAGAGACCAAAGTGGCTGTCTATTCGTATGTCCGTGTTACACTATGTTACTGGGATAAATAAACACTATTAATATATAACAGGTGGTAGATATCTGGTGTACTACGCCATCCGCGGTTGTGCGTAACTGCTTTTTGTTTGTGTTTTGTCTATTAATAGAAGGTCAACAACTGCGTGCTAAGATGCGAGACCTTGCATGTGCAGTCTACCTTCAGCAACCACGTGGATCACGAATATGTTCTTAAAATTTTATCCGGTGCTTGTAGGGCGCAGGTATTGAGGGTTTAAGGGGCAAAAATGGGGCAAAAAACAGGCCCCGGGGCCCGGTTCACAAAAGTCCCCTGTCTTCCGAATTGCGCGAAAAATCATGGGGTGATGCATATAATAGCGGTAACAGCATTTGCGAAGTCAAAAGGGAAGCAGTCACTCTTCCGCGCCGGCTACGTCACTCCAAAAGTCCGTTTTTTGAACGACCCGAAATTTCCTGTGGGACTTTCTCGAGCCTATCCGCCGCCGAGTTTTGCTCCGGCCACTGCTTTGTAAAGTTGTACAGCTCAAGTTCTACCCCCCCCCCCGAAAATGACCACGCCCAGTACATTTGCGGGGTGAATTGAGATAGGTAGGCCCGAGCCTTTAACGTTCGCCTCTGAGGGCGTGAAGGCATACGGTTGAGGCCCGCGTTGAGGCGAAGAAACAGAGATAATGCACGTTTTAAGACTGCTTGCATTCCACGATTCGGGGAATATCTACTTGGAATTAGAGTCGAATATTTTTTTGCAGTTCGACGTACTTGCACTTGCCTTGACGATTATCATGTCCAAACATTGCCCCTTTCGAGACGGGACTCCCAAAGTAGGGGGCAGGGGCCATGCAATTGAAACAAAAACGCCTTTTAATTTTTTGGCGCGCAGGGAGAGATTGTTTTTAGGAAAAGGCCTTCATGCGACCTGTACCCTGTCCCCTGATTCAGGGAGTTCCCGACCAACGGCGTTTGTTTTGGACACGAAAATCGTCAATCAGGCCTGGTTTAGGCTCGAAACAGGTCTTGAGGCACCCCCTCTTTGGAAAAGGGCGTCAAGGCTTTTTTGGAGGCAACTTCAGGAATGCGTCGATATTTGTTTTCAAGACCTTTTCTCGGCAGAGTTTGATTTTGATTAAACTTTTAGATGGCGCTTTCGACCGTTTCAGATTTTTCCAGAAAGTCGTTTTTCTCATACTTTGTTTTTTCGGCGGCGAAGGAGGAAACACGCACAACCGAGGGTGTCACCTCGTAGTACCTACTGTAGTATACGTGGTATCCTGTATCAGAATCTATTTTTGTGCTATTATATTATTATTATGCTATTGACAATAAATCTGCGTTGGGTATCAATACGAGTATAATAATAATGATGATATGGACAGAATATCATACGATATCTCGATATTTGTCCCCAAAGTTCGTGATCTCGATACGATATCTAATATATCGCATACAGTATGGTCATATATCGCATGATCTGTGATTTATATGGCATCATATCAGATCAGAAGATGATGATAATAATAGCATGTGACAACACACCACCAGATGACCCCCGAACAGCAGGGAAAAACTCTCCTTTGAACTTAAGCCCGTCGCCGAACCCGTCGCCGCCGCTGACGACGCAGGACGAATGTTCGTACTGATGATTATTAATATTAATAGTACATCTCGTACGTTTTAATAGTGTTACTCGGTATCGTATCGAGAATTGCCGATATGTCGTCCGATATATCATCGAGCTACGTCCGAGATTTATTGGTGTACAGATATGCTATACGTTCGTGTGCCTGGTATTATATGTATCATATCATAAGTGTAGCACACTGCTGAACACAAGAAGTGCCATTTTCATCGGAAATGGCATAATCTTTTCTCATATTTAAACACACTGCTGTGGCCGGAAATAAAAGGACCTTTTTGTATTCATATTAATACTCAAACGTCATTATATTTATGTCCAGAGTGGCGTACCACTGGCTGATGACAGCTCGGCGTAGACACTTCCTACCTCTTCATATCATATCATATCGTATACAACTATGATGTGATGTATCGCATAATATCGCGAATGCCATTTCTCGTAAATGACGTATCATGGCGATCGTAAACATTGCGATATTATATTTTACAGTAGCATGGTATCGGTATCGATATCATAAGCTCTGGATATCATTCATCCGATATATATTCGATGCAAATCGACGAGCAGTGGGAATGCTGAACCCTCTGCGCGATAAAAACTAAAGGCACGTACCGTAGTGGGGAGGGGGGAGAAGAGCCTGCTT
>JALZUV010000047.1 GCA_023301245.1 Rickettsiales bacterium | reverse complement strand
CCACAATCTCAGGGTCACAGCGATTACCCTGCTTCATGAAGCAGGAATACCGCAAGCTACAGTCCAGCAATGGGTAGGACACGACTCTGAAGATGTTCATCGTCTCTACATTAAGTTGGGGAAAGAGGCTTCACAGAGAGCGTCTGATGCATTGCCTAGTATTTAAAATATTCAGATTGTAGATTGATGATGATAGATATAATGAATGTGAGGTGTAAAATAATCAGATGATAAAATTATATATATATGGAGTGGCTCTAATTGCTCTATTATCAAGTTGTGGAGAGAAAGCCAACAAGGTAGCAGAAAGCAAAGCTGAAATATCAGGAGAAAGCACTGAAAGTCTATTATCTCGTATAGATCAATTAGACAATGATATCAGGATCAAGCGTCTAGAGAATGACGGAGAAAGGCATAAGCTTTTAAAAAAGAAAAAACTAGAGCTAGAAGATCTATATAAGGTTAAGTCTGATGAGCTGACTGTGAAGTATAAAGTTGCCGACGCTCAAGCTCGCAAAGAATTGTTAGCGAAAACACTAAAGGAGAGGCCATCTTTGAAACAAGCTTAGTAAAACCATATACTCAATAATCCTCATTATTCAAGTCTTAAGGACGAACTTAGGCCTTTGTATAAAAAGTATCATGCTGATTTAAATATAATATCTCAGGAAAAGAAAACTTCTTTAGGCGAATTTCGAACGCAGTTAGATGAGAAATTTGAATTGAGCCAAGAAAAGCTTAAGGCTGAAAGAAAAGCGATACACAACCAGTTGCCTGAATAGCCTTGGGTAGCAGTATTTTAAAAGCCGTATCACGTGGTAAATCATATGGCTTGAGCATGTTAAAATGTAGGAGAAATGGAATATCCGTCACATTGTTAGTAACGGATATTTTAAAAACTAATCTAAGAATCTACGTGCAGGTGGCGGTATCTCTGAGAGCTACCCGTCGCTAGGTCCTTGATTTTCAATCTTGATGCGCGATTTCTATTTTTTGGCAGGATTCATCACCGTGAATTAGAGATTTGTCATATCTTGCTAAATCACCCTAGGAGGTAAAGTCATACCCAATACCTGTTGGGGTTTCATTTGAAGCTGGCCAAAGGAGTCAAAAATCCAATCGACCGCGTCATTGTCAGTGAAACACTGAATGCTATTCTCTTTGGCATACTTCACTGCTTCCGAAGTGAGTGCGGTGGCACTGGTGACCAGAGCACGGGTGTAATTCTTTTGCTCAGGCATGATCATTTACCCTGTTCAGTTACAAAGAAGAATCTAGTAGTCCCTTTATTTTCTCAAATCGTGGATTTTGAGGTTTTTACTTTGAGCCTCTTTAAACATGGAAGAGCTACCACGACCTTCTGTAAAAAGAACCAGACAACCGGCGTATTCAGCCATCACTTTATTTCGTTTAGGACCTGCTCCTCGGCCATATTTTTTCCAGTCTGCTAGGAATAGTTTTATGGCTATGTTGTTTTGCTCAGCCCAAACCTTACCTTCATTATCGGCACCTGGAGCACCGTAACAAACAACCTCAGAAATAGATTATTTGATGTTTTCTAAAAAATTCTCTATCCTCATCTGTGAAAATATAATCTCGACCTCCTGTTATGATATTTTTCATGGAGGGAGGGCATAGCAGCTCAATAGGTAACAAGTCTGATTGAGATAAAAACGTAAATTGTCGGTATTCCCCTCAATTTTCCAGAGTGTTTTACATCGCTAATGTATTTGAAAATGTAGGACTACGATATAGATCAGTAAGAATATTTCCTAATCAGAGATCTTATTAATCTGAAATAATTTGATCTACCTTTCCTCCACGCGTTCCTCCCTGTTCGTTAGCTTGTCAGTAGTCTCCACTTTCAGCATCAAGGCAGGTCAACCAGCCTCCGTTATAAACCCTCGTATCAATACATACGGCATAACCAACATTCTTAGGTATGTGGCCTACTTCAGAGTGAACGCAGATCATCGTTTCCCCTGAAAGATGTGGCTTGCTTTCGGGGGGGGATTGCCAAAATAAGTTATAGTTTTTTTGATCTACTAATGCCAACTCTGCGGTAACGCCAGCATGTACAAAAAAATGAGTATCTGTTTCGTAGTAACGCTCTGTCTCCTCCAAGAATGTCCAATGCTCATCAGGAATACCTGCCCAGTCGACGGCTTCATACAAGTCTAATGTTGTATCTCCTCCTACAGTTAGCCACTGGGTTGGGTTATGCTCTAACTTAGATCGGAGCATCATGATTTCATGATTACCTTTGAGGGTAATAACTTGCTGTTTTTGAGCAAGATCCATTAAACATTCAATGACACCTTTACTATCAGGGCCACGGTTCACGTAATCACCCAATGTAATAATAAGATCATCTGCCTGTATTTCGATACTTTGGAGCAAAGTCTCTAAAGCCTTTCGGCAACCATGAATATCTCCAATGGCTAAGTTGCTCATTTTCAATAATTTTAATGTATTTTACGCTATTACGTCCAATGTTTTAGGGTAGTTGAAAAACTACGATTTTGCACGGCTATTATTCTTTTTTATGTCAGATGTAATAAAACTGTTATCCTACCGTATTTCAAACCCTCTTCGCTCTTTGTTTTTAGACATGAATAGTTATTTTGAGGGGGGATAGCTTGAGCTATAGCTATGTTTCAGTTTTGACTGGAGGAAGGCAATCGGCGAATGCCTTCTGCAATTTTGGTAATCGGCCTACGTATTTTGAGGATTGTGAGATTATAATCATCATCATGGCTGTCATGATGAGTAAGGCATTGGATTGTCTGACGGCGTTTTCGATGAACTCCACTGACATTCCGTTCATCTTTCTCTGAGATGCATGCATTCCTCCGTGAACAAAAGAGCTTAGATGTTTCCAAGAATAATCCTTAAATTCTAATAATGAGTCCATGGCCTCTTTGGGAGCCTTGCCTTCGAGCTCTGTGAGCATTTCAGACAGCATTTTCATTTTATTTGCCGATTGCCTTCCGGAATCTACTGTCAGTTCAGCTGCAAGTTTTTCAACGACATTTTCAGATGCCACGTAGTAGACCCACAACATTCTGACGAGTGCTTCATACTGTGACCGTAGCAGACATAAACTGGAGATGCCCATACGATTGTTGACTAGTAGAGTAATACTAGTTGCGTGCTCTCGTGAGACCAAACACAGAGATTTGCTCACAGCCTCTTTGTGAGATGATGGGTTTACATCCTGAGTTAGAATCTTTGATAAGGACACGTTGAGTTCAGTCGATCTATCCAAGAGGGGGGACATTTTTTCATTGGAGCTTCGGAGCATGAATATTTTGTATTGATTGAATTTTACCGTTCTATTGATAGTGCGATTTTATAATAGCAGTTATTTGTCTGAGTAGATAATTTCTTTGTATATGAATTCTTATGAAGAAATCTCAAAAAAGATTGATTATGAAGATCTAGTCAAGGTTGAGAAGAAAAGCGCTTTTTTGAATGAGGTGGTATTTTTTACCGCATGCCCTATTTTCTTTCTTATCAGTGGTATACATTACTATGCAGCATATTTCAGGGAACTAGGGATTTCTGAGATGGTTGATTGGAATTGGGAAACCACTACTCTTAGAGGAGGCATTCTTTCAATATATGTCATGACCATAGTGTTAACGGTTTTATTTCTAATCCGAGTAATAAGAAAACACACTAGCATTGAACGTGTGATTTTTAAAAAATTTAATAATCGCTGGGTTCTCATACTCAGCCCTATCATATTTTGTGTCCCTCTACTATTAGGAATGCAGTTTGTTTGGAATCAACACGGCGACAAAGGAACCGCAGATGCAAAAGATAAATTAGCGAAGCCAACAAAAGTTATCTACTCGCTCAAAGGGTCATCAAGTGATAGGAAAGAAGCTGAGTTTCTCTACAGATCACCAAGTAATATTGTGTGTCTTCGATCTTCAGACAGAGCAAAGAAACTTGTTACTTGCTATTACTCGTTTTCAGATTTCAGCTATTTTGAAATTATAGATCAGATTGATTCTGAGACACGATAGATTGACGAAAGTTTACGGTCTATTTTGCTTGATGAGGTTCTTCATGAGCTCCTATATATTTGCATTGTTTTATTAACGAAGTTCGCATTCGAGCACATAGTAAATTTGAAAACGGATAATTGAGGGGGGAGCTTAGATTGTTCCTACGCCTAATTTAAGAGGGGAAGCTGTAGGAAGGGGGGGGAGAGTAATTGTCGTATAGCCGCTAGTTATGGGGCAAAGGCTTTTGGTGTGAAGACAGGGATTCGTGTTTCTGAGGCGCGGCTATGGCATAAGTTACGCGCCCATAAAATTAATAACATCGATAGTAAACCGATGAAAAAGTCGATAGGGCATGATCATGTTTTGCCTCCTAAATTTCGAAACTCGAATAAAGCGATTACAACTATTCACTGACTTGATCAAAAGGCTGCTTTTAGAGCAAGATCACATAGTCTGATGGTTGGATCCCTCAATTTGATTATCAAGTATACGAATTTCACTAGCTGGGAGCATGGTGCTTCATTTTCGGAAACGTCTGATTGTTTGTTTTTAACAAAGACAATGACGGCGATATGGGAGGTTCGCCCAGATCAACGAAGCCCTATCTTGAAGGTTAATATTGTGTTGAACCGATTGGTGGCGGAGGAGAATCATACACCTTCGCTGTTTGATCAGAATGGGGATTATCGTTAGCGATTGAATGAAGCGATGGATGCTGTGGTTAGTAAGTTTGGAAAAGAGGTTCTTTATTTGGGTGGTGCACATGATGCTAAGCATACAGCGCAACCGAAGGTTGCATTCTTGAGGGATTCTATGTAGTGGATGATATTCAACAACCCATGGTTGTGCTGACATCTTGGAGAAAATGAATATATTCGTGCAAGAAGGTGGACGCCCAATCGGAGGGTGGAGATTGATCCGCCAACTGGCTCAGTCCGCTCAGATCTTCACATGTATTCACGCGCAGATGAACAAGACCCGGTTCGTAAAATCCCAAGTCGGTGTACTAGATGTTCGACTGAGCCGAGCTAGTCTGGGAATCGCTAGTATTAATCACGACTTAGCAGTGAGTTCGGCGACGAGGGCTTCTGTAATAGCTTTTCAAGAACACCAAACTATTTCAGTGCTATTTGATCAGCTTATATTTTAACTCGGAGTTCTGCTTCTGTGCGAACTTGTAGGGGTTGCAGGACTGGATTTTGCGTTCGAATTGCCTGATAAAGATCAATTCCGGCTGAGGATCTGATTGTTACAAGTGCGCAAAATTTAACAGTTTCCTTTTCTTGCCCGCGTGCAATTGCGTGAAATGTTAGAAATGGTTCGTGAACTCCAGTAGATCGTTTGTTTTTCCGTCTTCGCACTAGCGGCTCCCACTTGAGTGTGAGCTTTCTTTCGTGCTCGTCTATGTAAACGTTTCCATCGTCTGTATTAGGAAGAGCGGATAGGTTCCATCCTTGAGTTTGCAATTCTTCCACCTTATCAGAATCTCTGTCAAGGTGGACGGTTTTACGTTTTCCTCCTGCTAAACCTTTTGGCGGATTTATTCCATAGACTTTGCTGTTTGGGTGAAAGCGATCTTCAATACATATATTAGTGTAGTCACTTGTGCTCAGGGGATCCGTTTTAGGTAGAATGGCAACTGTCCAAGTAAATTCGAGACTTCCACTGTCCACCAAATTCGGAGGGAGCAGTAAAGGAAGTTTCAATGATTTAGTAGCCTGTATTTCAGAGGTATAAAGAATACAAACTTCACCGTCGCTGCATGTGAGTAGCGCATCGATGTCTTTTCTCAACATTCCATGACCGATATCTGGAGCGAATTTGAAATTTTTGGACTGCGCTTTGTGAACGACCAATGCTCGACTAAGTAGAGGCGTGCCCACATTGAGCTTGGCTTGAGCTTGTGCTGCAAGTGATGTAGCGAGTGGAGTGCTGAAGCTTGTTCCTGCCTCCATGCCTTTAAAGTTAGAATTTGGCGAAAGGAGCTGAAATGGTTTAGTGGCACATCCGCCAAATGCTAGAAGATCGGGTTTATTTTTAGCACCTTCCCGGCCGTAGCCGACGCACGAATAATTCGCTGCTAATGCCTCTCCGCTAGCATCTGTAAAGGCTCCGACGGCGAGCCCATTCACCATATCCGAGGGTGCTTGAATTCTTCCGTAAACTGACCCTGCTTGCCCATCATTCCCAACTGCTACGCAAAAACTGACATTGTGAGTGTGAGCTAAGAGATCGAGAGAGTATGTGAAGCGGGTGATGTTGTCGTCATCGATGGGGCCACACGGTCCCATACTGAGATTATAGAATTTGATCTCGGGCTTCTGCGGCACGACGGCTTCAATTACATCAATGGATTCATAGAGGTCGATGTCCATAGGGTCAGAAGTTGGTAATACCCGAAAGCTTTCCACATTCACCTTTGGTGCTGGCAAGGGTTGATCCATAGCATAGTCATTTAGTGGACCATAGATAAGGGCTCCAGCCACTCCAGTTCCGTGTGAGACGAAATCTGGATGTGCTGGGGTGCTAATACAGAAAGCGGGATCTTCTACGACGTGGCCTGCTAGATAGGAATGAGTGGTATCAACTCCTCCGTCAAAGAGACCGACTGTTACCTTTGATTTGCCGCTGACGGTCGGAAGCGGAGGCATAGGAAAAGACCCAGCAGAGCGGACACCAGGAAGTCCATTAAAGCGCAACGGCTTAGCGGAGCGAAGAGGGTTTGCGCGTGAAATTTCCGTGAGTTGATCCCGGTTGAGACGACACGATATAAAGGTTGGTCCGTTCTCATAGCTAGCAGATCGTATTTTATTACCACTCGTTGGCCCTCCAAAAATAAGGTCGGTAAAGAAATCTAGTTGTACTGTCTTGTCGTAGACGGACGGATGAAACACGAGTTCAACCCGACCTTCCTCCCAGTCTTCCTCAAGCATGAATGCAGAGATTTTTTCCTCCGGAGCAAGCAGGTCAATTGCTTCTAAATGTGCTATCTCCTCTTTGAACGCATTACTGTGCCGAGACTCAGGGGCGTCTAACTGACGATTAAGTTCTTCCAATGCATTCAGTTGACCACGTAAGAAGACTAGTCTGCTTGTGGAAACATCAATATCCTTTTTTAGAAATTTTCTCGCTTGCTCTTCAGGAAGTTCAGCAACACCATTTCTTAAATGGACGTGACCCAATTTGAGTCAAATTCGTCCGGCTATGGATTAGTTGCTTTAGTTCGTAGGATTTTGCTGTGAAGGCTGGATTCATTCGAACGCTCACAATTTGCTCGTCCTTGAGCTTCAGCTCATGCGGCATAGTCCGGAGTTCGTTTATAGTGTTATTTAACGAGGTCTTTACAAGGCTTCGGGCCTCTTCGTAAGTTCTGGGTGATGGAGTAGAACCACCTCCATGACCAGTCTTGACGGGTTCGATGAATTGTTCGCCATTTGCTAGGATGAATTTGTTAGGGTTAGACATAATTATCTAGATTTTTTGAGGTGATGTTGAACGCCGGATGAAGAGAGACCCACAATACTTGCAATCTCGCGAACAGTGAGTTTTGCTTCATGTTTCAAGAGATGGATCACCTTGTGAATTTGTTCTTTTGACGGTTCTGTCCCACTCCATTCGCAGAGGACTTCACCGAGTGCTTGCGCCAGAGGTGTCTTCTGAACGACGTGCCGCCTTAACGCCGCGTTCACCATAGTTTCGATCTCTGACCCTGTTCGGCCATCAAGAGCTTGTGAAAATCCGCTTAAATAGCGTGAGGAAAGACTTTCAGAAAAGGAATTGAGTTTATTAATGAGTATTTTTTCCCGAGCTTCTTGATTTGGAATAGGAATTGACAGCACAACGTCAAAACGTCTTTCAATTGCTGGATCTAATAGCTCTGGATGATTCGTAGCCGCTACTAAAACGGAAGTGAAAGGCCAGTTCTCAAGCTCTTTTAACAAGACTGTCACAATACGTTTGAGTTCGCCAACATCATCCGAATGATCCCGCCGTTTGGCTATAGAATCGAATTCATCCAATAAAAATACACAGGGGTGAGCACGGGCATAGTCTAGGGAGCGTTTCAGGTTTGAGCCTGTCTTTCCTAAATAGCTACTCACTGTGGTAGCAAGATCGAGCACGACGAGAGGTAAGTCTAAGCTTATTGCCATCCATGCGGCAAGGGCTGTTTTTCCAGTTCCCGGAGCACCCTCTAACAATACCGAACGAGGTGGCTCGATTCCTTGGGATAAGAGGATGTCCATAGAGCGACGTTCAGCGAGAAATTGCTCCACCCGCTCATGTGTTTGCCCGTTAAAGGTGGGCCGGTCTGATTCTTGAAGGCGGGGGAATTGTAAAAGTGCTGTCCCTGCGTCAACGTCTTCAGGAGGGGGGGCGTTGTTCGCGCGGCGGAGGGCACCGGGGTTGGCTGAATAGGTGGCCAAGATTCCCCCAAGCTCTTCGGAGCATGCTGGCAATTCTTTTTTGAGGCCTCGCACAGCTGCAAGTAATACTAGTTGGATTTGGCGTGCGTCTCCAGTAAGACTCGCTTGAGAGAGGTCGGAAAAGTAGCGAATCAAAGGATTGGTCGCTGTTTTTTTCTTCTTTGTTGGTGGCATTGCACAATATTTTGCCATGTTTTTAGGGGGTGTCGATTATTTTGTGCGGTTTTTTGTATATATGTTAAATTGCCGCACAAAGGATTTATTTAGTGGGATAGAGAACATAGATAACTTGATTCTCAATTTTGGATTGTTGTCTTTATTTCATTAGAAATGATTGAAGTGAGGGTTATTTAATTAAGGTGATCTGTTTGCAAGGAGTGGACTATTGGTTGTATAGTTCGTGGAGAATGCAGCAGAAAATTAAGCTCAAATATGAACCTTCTGAATATTTATTGAGGTTGGATGCTTTTCTGGAATAGCAGACCTCGGGGTATTGTAATCTTCTTCGAGAAGGAAATAATGTTCTATTAATAGCAGATATTTATGTGAAGAAAGAGCTAGGGAAAAAACGGTAGGCCAGTTGTGTTTGGTAGCAAAGGCGTTGGGAGAGTTTTGATGGAAAAAGCGTTGAGTATAGCTAAAAGTGAGGACGTGAAAAGGATTTGTGGATATGCGACTCAAGACGCTATCGATGAATTTGATTTTTTATTAGATTGGTATGAGCGATTGGGGTTTGTTGTCACTGAACCTTACGGGAAGCAAATAGTGCCTGCTGAGAAGATGGTTGTGAGGGTGTTTTGATTTCGCT
>JALZUV010000046.1 GCA_023301245.1 Rickettsiales bacterium | reverse complement strand
ACCAGAGTGAACCGAACTTACGGTCAACATCGCTACGGATATGTCGTTGATTTTGCAGATATTGAAAAAGAATTCGATAAGGCAAACCAAGCTTATTTTAAGGAACTCCAAGAAGAACTTGGCGATGAAATGCAGCATTATGAGAAGCTCTTTAAATCCGAAGAAGAGATCGCCACTGACATTGGCCACATTAAAGACGTTCTCTTCCCTTACGACATCCTCAATGCCGAAGTCTTCGATCAACAAATTAGCGAGATCAACGACCGCGAAAAAGTCCGCGAACTTGTCAAAACCCTCAACACCGCCCGCAGTCTCTACAATCTCATCCGCCTCTCAGGACAATACGAGCATCTTGAGAAGCTTGATTTCCGTAAGCTAAACCAGCTCGCCCGTGCCGCTGAGGCTCGCCTCACCATTCTGAATCAGCGCATCGCCATAGAGCAGGATACGGATAATACCAATCTCCTCAATATCGCTCTGGAAAACATCGTCTTTGCCTTTACTAAGATATCCGAGGACGAGCTCCGCATAGCTGATGAGTTAAAGAATAAACTGGGGCGCACACGTGAGATGATGGGGGGAAACATAGACCCCGGGGACCCAGATTTCATCACACTCTATGAAGAGCTTCAGCGTATTTTTGCAAAGAGAGACCTGACCGAGGTCACTGCCGAGGAAATGGCCAGAAACATCGAAGCTCTTGACTCCATCTACGAGCGCGCCCTTGAACTAGAGCGCAAGAACCGCCTTATTCAGGCCAAGTATAATCAAGATGCTAAGTATGCCCGTCTTCACAAACGCCTACTCGAAAAGAAGGATCCTACCGAAAACGAGCGTAAACTCTTCGAGGCACTGTCTGATCTGAAAAAAGAAGCTGACGAACGACTTGCCAAGAATTCTCAGCTGCTCAATACCGAAGCCTTCGCCGAGCAGGAGCTCCAGCGCCTCGTCATCGAGCAGTTTAAGAACGTTCATGACCTCCCGATCAATGCAGAAAACGCGCGGATCATCAATGGCCTACTCATGAAGGAATACCTTGCTGAGTTCCACGGACAGCACCCAGCCTAGTTTCCCACCCTATCCTGAATCTATTTATATTCAATGACCGCCGCCCATAACTTCCAGCAAGACGCCCGTGTCCTCGTCGATGATCTCAAGTCCGTCTGTGCCAGCTACGGCCTCGGTAATGACGCAGGAGAATTCAAGATCATCACCCAAGTCTTTCTCTACAAGTTCCTCAATGATAAGTTCGCCTACGAGATCAAGCGCATAGAGCCAGCACTCGCCAAGGCCGATTCATGGGAAACGAGCTACGCTGAGATGCCACAGTCTGACCGTGAGTTTCTCACCATGCAGCTCCCAGCTGGCACCGCTCGCCTCCAGCCAGATCACTTCCTAGCTAGCCTCTTTACCAGACAGGATGAGAAAAGCTTTCACTCCGCCTTCGATAATACCCTCCTAGATATCGCAGCACTCAATAGCGAGGTCTTCTCCGTCCGCACCAGTAGTGGTGCCCGCATCCAGCTCTTTGATGCCGTCACAGAATACATCTCTGACCCCTCTGAGCGCGATCCCTTCGCCAAGGCTATCATCAATAAGCTCATCAGCTTCTCCTTTGAGCACATTTTTGCTGAAGGCTTCGACTTCTACTCCACCCTCTTTGAATACCTCATCAAGGACTACAACAGCGATGCGGGCGGAAAATACGCCGAATACTACACCCCCCACGCCGTAGCCAAAGTCATGGCAGCCATCCTCGCGCCTAAAGCTTCTGATGGCAAGCACCCCACCAGCGCCACATGCTATGACCCCGCCGCTGGCTCCGGCACCCTGCTCATGAATCTCGCCCACACCATAGGCGAGGACCGATGCTCCATCTTCACCCAAGACATCTCCCAGAAATCCTCTGGCCTCCTTCGTCTGAACCTCGTTCTCAATAACCTCGTCCACTCCATCCCTAATGTCATTAAGGGCAATACTATCCTAGAGCCCTACCCCTTCCACACCGTCAATGACAAGGCCCCAGAGAAGTTCGACTTCATCGTCTCAAATCCTCCCTTCAAGCTAGATTTCTCCGACTACCGTGACCAGCTCGACAGCAAGGAAAACAAAGACCGCTTCTTCGCAGGCATCCCCAAGATCAAGCCCAAGTCTAAGGATAAGATGGAGATCTACCTCCTCTTCCTCCAGCACATCATCCACTCCCTCACCTCCACTGGCCGCGCTGCCATTGTCGTCCCCACCGGTTTCATCACCGCTCAGTCCGGCATCGATAAAAAGATCCGTCAGCACCTCGTCGAAAACAAAATGCTCGCTGGTGTAGTCTCCATGCCCAGCAACATCTTTGCCACTACGGGAACCAACGTCTCTATCCTTTTCATTGATGCCGCCAACAAAGGCGACGTCATCCTCATCGACGCCTCCGCCCTAGGAACCAAAGTCAAAGAAGGTAAAAACCAAAAGACTCTGCTGAGTGATAAGGAAGAACAACGGATTATCGACACATTTAATGCCAAGGAAGCGCAAGAAAATTTCTCTGTCGTTGTGAGTTATGATGATATTGCAGCTAAGAATTTTTCTCTCAGCGCAGGGCAACATTTCGAAGTTAAAGTCAAATACATCAATATTTCTCCTTCAGAATTTCAAAATAGTTTATCGAACCACAATGAGAAGCTAAAAGATCTTTTCGAGGCATCTCGAAATCTCGAAACTACAATTGAACAGAATTTAAATTCTTTGAACCTCCTCTAATTAATGAAATCTCATAAATTTGTGCCTCTCCAAGAGGTAGTCCAAACTATAACCGTAGGGTTTGTTGGACCCATGGCAAATGGGTATCAAGAGGATGGGATTCCTTTTCTTCGTTCTTTAAATGTTAAACCGTTCCATTTTTCGATCACCGATCTTAAGTTCATTGGACCAAAATTTCATCACCGAATCCAAAAATCATCCCTTTCTCCTGGCGATGTCGTCGCGGTTCGAACCGGTAACCCCGGGGCTTCTTGCGTAATTCCAGAATCTCTTCCCAATGCAAACTGCTCTGATCTTGTCATCATTCGCTGTAATGAAGATTCTGATCCTCATTTTGTCTCCTATTACATCAACTCCATCACTCAGTCGATTGGTTCACAGTCTGTGGGCGCTATTCAGAAGCACTTTAATATTGGATCAGCTAAAGAAATCAAATTCCCTAAGCTTACCCAAAAGGAACAATTCAAAGCTTCAACAGTTCTCAGGCTCTTAGACGAAAAAATCGAGATCAACAATCGTATCAACGCGGAGTTGGAGGGCGTGGCGAAGTTGCTCTACGACTATTGGTTTGTGCAGTTTGACTTTCCCATGACCGCCGAGCAGGCCGCCGCC
>JALZUV010000045.1 GCA_023301245.1 Rickettsiales bacterium | reverse complement strand
ATGTTAGTAACCGCAGTGCCCGATGATGTAGCACTGGATGAAGCCGCCTTTGCCACTATTGGTGCCGTTTCGATGCATGGCTTCCGCCAAGGCGAAGTAAAATTAGGCGAAACCGCTGTGGTGGTTGGCCTTGGTTTAGTTGGGCAATTATTGGTGCAACTGCTGCATGCAGCAGGTGTAAAAGTTATCGGCATTGACCTTGATAAAGACCGCTGCAAACTCGCCACAAAAATTAGTGGGGCAAGCGTTGCAGGCAAGCCTGATGATACGAAAATTGAAAATGCACTCGGCCGCTTAACCGATGGCAATGGCGCAGATTGCGTTTATCTCACCGTTGGCAGCAACAGCAATGCGCCACTCGAAGGGGCGCTGCAAATGGTGCGTGACCGTGGTCGCGTGGTATGCGTAGGTAAAACAAAAATGGATTTACCTTACGATGAATGTTTTAAACGCGAGGTGGAATTTCGCTTCTCGCGTTCTTACGGCCCAGGGCGTTACGATCCTTCCTATGAAGAAAAAGGCGGCGATTACCCTATTGGCTATGTCCGCTGGACGGAAGGCCGAAACCTGCAAGCCTTCATCGATTTACTCGCACAAGGCAAACTGAATATAGCGCCACTTATCACCCATCGCTTTGGGTTTGATGAAGCAGTCGATGTTTATGAACAAATGAATGCAGGCACGTTAGAAGGCATGGGACTGCTGTTTGAATATAGTGCCAAAGCCAAAACGACGCGCAAAAAAGCCAAATTAAGCCAAACATTTTCAAGCAAAGAAACAGTCGGCATTGGCTGTATTGGTGCAGGCGCTTATGCATCGTCTATGTTATTGCCACATTTAAAATCGCATAGCAAAACACGGATGGAAGCAGTGGCAAACGCTACCCCATTATCGGCAAAAAATGCAGAAGATAAATTTGGCTTTAATCATTCTGGCACAGATTACGCCAAGTGGATTAAAGACGATGCAGTGAATGCTATCATCATCGGCACGCGCCATGCTAGCCATCCGCATTTTGTGTGCGAAGGCTTAAAAGCGGGTAAAGCAGTCTTTGTTGAAAAGCCACTCTCGGTTGATTATGAAGGGATGGAGAAAGTCGCCAAACTCATCAAGAAAACCAAAAACAACCGCCTGCATGTTGGTTTTAATCGCCGCTTTTCGCCTATTATGCAATCCATCAAAAAGCAGTTGGGCGATGCGCCATTGGCGATGCATTATCGCGTGCATGCAGGCCAGTTGGATAAAGCAAGCTGGACGCATGATAAAGAAGAAGGTGGCCGCTTTATTGGCGAAGCAGGACATTTTCTTGACGTGTTCGCTTATCTCACCGACAGCCGCCCAACCCATGTTGCCGCGACTAAACTACCTAATGATGAAGATAACTTAGCGGTCACCATTACTTACGCCAACGGTTCAATTGCCACCTTGCAATATATTACCCATGGCGGCGATAAACTGCCGAAAGAAATGCTCGAAATATCAGGCGAACATCAAACGTTCGTTATGGATAATTTCGAAAACCTTACGCATTATCGTCAAGGTCGCGCCGCTACTATTAAGAAAGGTTTTGGCAATAACAAAGGCCAAAAACAGCAAATTGATGCATTCGTTGAAGCGATAGTAAAGGGCGATGATATGCCCATCTCGCTAGAGTGTTTAATGGATACTACTGCCCTTACCATCGCTGCTGTTGAAGCGGCTAAAAGCAACCAAACCATCTGTTTGAAAGAGTATGTCAACCGCGCTGGATAGTTTACGCGGCTGGTACGCCGCCTCGCCGCCCATGGTTCGAAAATCCGTTGGCAAACTGGTAGCTTTGCTGCCAGCCGATTTGAAATATGGCAGTACGTTTAAGGACATGCGTCAAGCGATTGAACGCGCCAAAACTGATGGGGAATTTGTGCAAGAAACTCGCCTAAAGCATTTGCGCGAGTTGGTCAGCCATGCTGCACAAACGGACTATTATAAACCGCTGCTAAAAGACCTTCCAGCGGCTGAAGATTTCACCTTTGCCGATTTAGCCAAGCTTCCCATTCTTACCAAAGAGGAGCTACGAGAAAATTCCAAAGCGTTCCTCGCCAAGCCAATGGAGAATGTCGATGTAGCATCAACCAGTGGCAGCTCTGGCCGCCCACTTACTTTCTATTTAGACAAAAACCGTGGCGCAAAAGAGTTCGCTTATATTACACATTTTTGGTCGCGCATTGGCTTTGATTATAAAAAATCTACCCGCGCCGTATTACGCGGTGTGCATTTTGATAATGTCGATAGCAAGCCGTGGCAATATGATGCGGCGCTAAAGGAACTACGCCTTTCGCCCTTCCACATGAAGCCTGATAATATGGATTTATTCATCAAGCTAATGCATGATTATAAGGTGGATTATATTCATGGCTACCCATCATCCATCATGGTGTTGGCAGATTATATTATTGCCAGCGGCGCGAAAATGCCCAAGAGCCTAAAAGGAATTTTACCCGTTTCAGAAGCAACGTTGCCACATCAGTTGGAACGTTTGAAACTCGCTTTCGGCCAATGCCGCGTAACGAAATATTATGGCATGAGCGAGAAAGTTCTCATCGCTGGGCAAGTGGAAGATGATGCGGAGAATTACGAATTTGAACCGCTCTATGGCCATGCAGAATTGGTAGATGATGCAGGCAACAGCATTACCCAAGAAGGCGAAACAGGACGCATTATCGGTACTGGCTTCTTAAGTATGGCAATGCCATTATTGCGTTATGATACGGAGGATGTAGCAGATTTTCATCAAGCCGCTAGCGAACAAAACGGCTATCGTTTTGGCGTAAAAAATATTCGTGGACGCTGGGGTGAAGAATATGCATTAGGCAAAAATAACGAGCTCGTTTCCATGTCGGCCATCAATATTCATTCAGAAGAATATAGTAAAGTGCATGTGTTCCAACTGTATCAGGAAGTAGCAGGCGAGTTAACCATTAAGGTCGTGCCAAAAACTGGTATTACCCATGCAATGCTACAACCTTTTGCGGATGAAATTCAAGCGAAGCTGGGGGATGTTATTCATATGGCATTAGAGTTGGTGGAAGAGATTCCGTTCAATACTGCCAACGGAAAACGTAAGTTTATTGATCAAAAAATTAACCTTGAGCCGTTCATCAAACGAGCGAAAGGCGCATGAGAAAACCACTCAACATTATCCTCGCGGCACCCGGCAAAGGCGTGGGTAAAGGTGGGGTCGTACGCCAGATGCAGTATTTGCTTGATGAGGGGAAAAACCATAATGAAATAAAATTTCATTGGCTTTGCACTCATAGTAACAACGCCCTTTGGCCGCTGTTTTTTATAACTACCCTAGTACATCTTTGCTGGATGGGGCTAACGAAGCAGATTGATTTTCTCCATCTAAACATTGCTAGCAAAGGGAGCTTCTACCGTAAATGGATATTGTTTCGTATCGCCAAAATGCTAGGAATCAAACATATTGCCCACTTACATGGTGGTGGGTTTAAAGATTTTTACGACAATGGAAATGCGATGCGTAAGGCACGTATTGAAGAACTATTCCAATCGGCCAGCACGGTCTTAGTACTGGGTAAGGTTTGGCAAGAGTTTGCGCAATCCATTGGTGTCGAGGCAAGTAAGGTTCATATATTGCATAATGCTGTCCCTACTCCACCGCAGGCAAGCATAGGCGGCGGCGATATACCGCACCTTATTTTTGTTGGCCACTTGCTACCGCGCAAAGGGGTGGATGAGTTAATTGAAACTTTAGCCGATTTAAAAGACCTTAACTGGCGAGCAACGCTAGCAGGTTCGGGGGAATTAGCGCGTTATCAAACACAGGTGGCACAAGCAGGGCTTGGTGAACGTGTGAGTTTCGCAGGATGGCTGGATGATGCGGCGCTTAACAAGCTCTATCAAGAAGCAGATATTTTGCTATTGCCGTCTCATATAGAGAATCAACCACTTAGCATTTTAGAAGCGCAAGCGCATGGATTAGCCGTTATTTGCACTAATGTGGGAACCGTAAGTGAAATTACTAACAAAAATACAGCTATTACTTTTGAATTACCGCATTTGCTTAAGCAGTTAAAAATCGCCCTAGTTACACTACTAGAAAACCCTAAAAAACTTAGTATTTACAAAGAGATGGGCAGAATCCACCACCTCAACAACTTTAACCTAACTACATACTTTAGTTATTATTATAAAATTTTAATTAAATTTTAATGATAGCAATCCATAAACAATAGTTAACCTATCTATGTCATTATGAGAAGGTAAGTTAACAAGTTTAACAAGGTTTGTAATTATCATGTCCATTGGAATCACCGCACTAGGAAGAAGAGATGTCGCAGGCGACAGCACAAGTGAATATATTTGGAGCTTAACCAACGATGGTGCTAGCGACGTTACCTATACATGGACAGCCGTGGGGGGAGAAACAGGATTTACCACCCTTCTGGCAGGCAAGGAAACTTTGCTTTATGTTGATACTAGAGATGACATTACCGTTACCGATGACACAGGCAATATTATTGTCGAAGGCACTTACATCGACCAAAGCGTCGGCAGCTACCAATTAGGCAGTGATGATGACGATATTATTGGTCATGATGGGCATGATCGTATTCTTGCCCAAAATGGTAATGATCTTATTTCGACCGGTCTTGGCAATGATGTGGTTTATGCTGCGAACGGCGAAGATACGATATTGGGCGGCGAAGGTGATGATGAAATTTATGGCGGAGGCCAAGATGATTTAATCTACGGTGGTGCGGGAGATGACGATTTAGATGGCCAAGGCAGCAATGATATCATCATTGGTGGTAGCGGTGCAGATACATTAACGGGAGGAAATGGCACTGATAAGTATCAGTATGATGCAACATCAGATTCAACCGTTATTTCATCCGATATTATTCTTGATTTTGAAAGCAACGAGCAAATAGACCTAGGAGCTTTAGGCATTACAGGTATTGGTACTGGCGTTGATGAGATAACTGTTTCTATCGTTGGCGCACAAACTATTGTCAGTCATAATGGTTCAGATTTCTCACTCATAATTGATAGTGCTATTAACCTAACGCTGAATAATTTTATATTCTTAGGTGGATCACTCGCACCGTCAGCATTTGATGACAATATTACGGGTACAGCAGGGCTTGATAATATTAGCTCCCTTACGGGTAACGATGTTGTTGACGGCCTCGGTGGCGACGACTTTATTGATGGCAACAGTGGTAACGACACTCTTTCGGGTGGCGAAGGTGCTGATACAGTTGAAGGTGGTAGCGGTGATGATCTTATTAATGGGGGAGCAGGCGATGACCGCCTATTAGGGCAAAATGATAATGACACTATTAACGGTGGCGAAGGCAACGACAAAATCTATGGCCAAAACAAAGAAGACATACTTAATGGAAATGATGGTGATGACCTTCTCTATGGTGGTTCAGGCGATGATATTTTAAACGGCAATGCAGGCGACGATGTTCTTAAAGGCCAAGCAGGTAACGATAGTTTTGTGATTGATGTTCACGCTGGCGATGTTGATAAAATCAGCGATTTTGAGTTCAACAACCCCCTTGAAATTATCGACCTAAGCGCTTTCTCTAATTTATATTTAGATGATATTGCCACACAATCGGGCAACCATATTCATCTCGATTTAGGCAACGGCCAACAGCTACAAATTTTAAGCACTCTATTGAGCGACCTAACCGCCAGCAATTTTATCGGCGTGAGTGAGGGCAGTAATGCCAATGGCGGCAGCACCGAAGGCGATGATATTTTAGATGGAACGGCGAGTGCCGATATTATTGATGGCCTAGGCGGCAATGACATCATTAACGGCTTTGCCGATGATGATGAAATTTCGGGCAGTGCGGGTAACGACACTTTAAATGGCGGCGAAGGTAGCGATGTTATCTCTGGCGGCGCAGGCGACGATATTATTAACGGCGGCGCAGGCGATGACATTCTGACAGGCGGTTCGGGCACTGATAGTTTTGTGATTGATAATAATGGCCTCGATAATGATATCATTCAAAATTACGATGCAGCCAACACAAGCGACCTTATCGACCTAACTGATTTTGGTAGCAACCTCTATTTTGAAGATTTAAACTTTACCCAAGTAGGTGCGGATGCAGTGCTTAATTTTGGCAACGGACAAACCATCACCTTTGAAGGTGCAACACAAGCCGACTTTAGCCACACAAACTTTACAGGGGTGCAAGCAGGCGGCGACCCTTCTATCTCAGGCCTTACTATCGAAGGCACCATTAACGAACTTGCCGTGGCTAATCGTGTCACCTCTATCGAACTTGGTGATATTGAGATTCGTGATTGGAATGGCGATGGCAATGCTGACATCGTTACGCAAAATGGTGCATTTGGTGCAGGCATCGTATGGATAGATGGCACAGATATGAGTATAAACCGCGTTACCTTTAGCAGTAACGTAAATGATAAAATTGCCGATTGGAATGGCGATGGCACCTTAGATATTGTGACTGATTCTGAGGGCGGCGCTGCATGGGTTAACGGCATTGATGGCAGCATTAACCGTATTACTTTTAACGGTGTAGGGAACTTTGAAGTTAACGATATAAATAACGATGGCTCATTGGATATTATTGCCAATAATGGAACTTTCTCGAATGGCGCGCCATTATCTGGCGGTGTTTGGTACGATAGTGCTGGTGCGATTAACCGTATCACTTTTAATAGTTTTGGCGATGATTTTAAAATTGCCGATATTGATGGTGATGGCGATAAAGAGGTTATCTCTAATGATGGCTCTTTCCAAAATGGCGTTGAAATTAAGGGCCTCACTTTCTATGAATTAGATGGCACCGTATTACGCCATAGCTTTGCCTCAGATGCCGATTTCCAAGTAGGTAATTTTGACCTCGATAGTGGGCTGGAAATTCTTACGAACGATGCGGTTTTCACAAGTGGTGCTATTGCTGCAGGTCCTGTAGTTTTCCAAGGCGGCAACTTAGGCTCTCGCTTTACCTATAATAACCTTGAAACCTATGACTATGGCGATATTGATGGCGATGGCGTGATGGAAATTATCTCCGCTGATGGTAGTTATCAAAGTGGTGGAACTATTTCGGGAATTACTCGCTACAATCTTGATGGCACATCAGAACGCTTAAGTTTCTCAGGTGCAGATAAAATTATTGTCGCCGATTGGGATGGCAACGGTAGCGCTGAAATTTTCGCAACGGGTGGAATTTATGGCAGCGGCCTCGTCGAATTAGAACTTAATACGGGTAATAATGATATTATTGTTGGTGGCGAAAATAACGATACGCTCATTGGTGGCGGCGGCGATGATGCATTAACTGGCGGCCTCGGCAACGACACGTTCCAATTCGAAAATGGCTTTGATAATGACACAATAACTGACTTTGCATCAGGCGATAACACGCTAGTGTTCGCCACTGTCACAGGTGTATCAACCGCAGCAGACGTATTAGCGTCTATCGCAGTGGTGGGCGCGGATACGGTTATCACTATTGCAAATGAGGGCAGTATTACGCTCACCAACTACGTTGGCCTAGATGCCAGCGATATTGCACTACAGTAAAAATAAGCTCACTTTAACAACTATCGCTCGTTTAGCTCATGTGGCTAGGCGGGCGATAAGTTTTTGTTAGTAGTTTCAACAATAAAACTGCGAACTTACTATTCGTGACCGCATAGCGCTTCCACATGCGGCGCGGCTCTTGATAAATACGATACACCCACTCAAGCCCTGCCTTTTGCATCCATTCAGGCGCACGGGTTACATAGCCCGCCATCACATCTACAGTACCACCAACTCCCATCATAAAGGGAATATTCAGCATGTCTTTATAAGCACCCATAATGCGCTCTTTATGCGGCGACGAAATGGCGATAAACAAGCAATCAGGCTTGCTATCGCGGATGGTTTCCATCGTTTGCGGTTCAGTCGCTTTATCGTAATAGCCGTGCTGAGTTCCAGCCATTTGCAGTTTCGGATATTTCGCTTGGATGTTCTCTACCGCTTGCGCCAACACCTCTGGCTTAGCACCAAGGATAAACGGACGTTTTCCCTCGCGCTCGCAAAAGGCGAGAATATTATCCATTAAATCGACTCCCGCCACACGTTCAGGAATATCAATTCCAGCTAAACGCGCGCCCCATACCACCCCCATACCATCAATATTAATGAGGTCGCTACCTGCAACATCGCGGTATAAATCAGCATCGGTTTGGCAATGCACTAATTTGGCTACATTCACCACTACATGCTGCAACGATTGACGCTGGCGAATAGCTTGGCCGATAATTTCAACCGTTTGCTCCATCGAAAGCGGGTCGAGCGGGCAACCTAAAAACTCAATACGCTGCGCTTTTGCAGCAGCAGGGATTTGAAAAATAGGCATTGATGATGTCATAGCACAAGTCTTAACAGCTTATTTAGGTTTAGATGCTATTAAATAGAATCATGAGCAAACCACTAAGGATAATGTCTGTATTTGGCACAAGACCAGAGGTAATTAAGTTTGCCCCTGTGCTGAATGCGTTACGCGACACCCCAAATATCACCTCCATTATTGGCGTAACGGGGCAGCATCGCGAGATGTTGAATCAAATGCTCAACCTATGCGAGCTGACACCTGACTTTAACCTCGACATTATGCGCCCTAATCAAACACTCAGCAGCCTCACCGCCACCGTGCTGCAAGCAATTGAACCCGCGCTAAAACAACACCAACCTGACCGCGTTTTAGTGCAAGGCGATACTACCACAGGCTTTGCCACCAGCTTGGCATGTTTTTATCTTGGCATTCCTGTGGGGCATATTGAGGCGGGCTTGCGCAGTCACGACCTACACGCACCCTTCCCTGAAGAATTTAATCGCCGCACCATGTCGTTGCTCGCCGATATGCATTTTGCACCCACCCAACAATCGGCAGATTATTTGCATCAGGAAAAAATGCTGGCGGAGAATATTTTCGTCACGGGTAATACGGTGGTCGATGCGTTGCATTATTTCTCGCATCTATTAGAATCTAACGAAACCTTACAAGAGCAGATGAAACAAAAATTCTCCATGCTAAATGGCGATAAAAAACTAGTGCTAGCCACCATGCACCGCCGCGAAAATTTTGATGGTGGCGTGGAAGCTGTATGCGAAGCATTTAACACCATCGCCAACCGCGATGAGGTGGAAATTTTCTTCCCCGTTCACCTCAACCCCAATGTGCGCGAACCCGTGCAGAAATTGCTGGGCGAGCATCCTTCCATCCACCTTGGCGAGCCACTTGATTATCTCGAATTTATTTACTTAATGAATCGCTCACATTTCATTATTTCCGATTCTGGTGGCGTGCAAGAAGAAGGCCCAAGCCTGAAAAAACCTGTGCTCGTGCTGCGCGATGTGACCGAACGCCCCGAAGGCGTGGCCGCCAATGCGTGCAAATTAGTAGGCACCAATAGCGCAAAAATTATCGCGGCAGCGAATGAATTATTAAACAACGAAACCACCTATCATTCAATGCAACAAGGCGAAAATCTTTATGGCGATGGCAAAGCTGCCTTGCACATTATTAACCATATTATCGAACGTCACCACAACAAAGGAACTGCTAATGTCGCTGCATCCGTTTAAGACTATTTGCGTAATGGGCTTAGGCTATATTGGCCTGCCCACCGCCACTCTCATTGCCAGCCGAGGGCTGAAAGTCATCGGTGTTGATAAAAACCAACATGCCATTGATACAATCAACCAAGGTAAAATCCATATTGTAGAGCCTGACCTCGAAGGCCTCGTGACTAAAGTAGTAGGCGATGGTTCGCTCAAAGCTTACGACCATGCACAACCAGCCGATATTTTCATCGTCACCGTGCCCACCCCTATTACGCACGATAAACAACCTGACATGAGCTATGTCGATGCGGCTATCGGCGAAATTGCAGGCCAATTACAAAAAGACAATTTGGTGATTATCGAATCAACATCCCCCGTTGGCACCACCGATAATGCCGCGAAATTACTGGCTGAAAAACGCCCAGACCTTACCTTCCCACACACGCATGGCGAGCAGAGCGATATTCGTATTGCCTATTGTCCCGAACGTGTTTTACCTGGCCAAATTATTACCGAACTAATGAATAATGACCGTATCGTTGGTGGCATGACTCCCAAATGTGCTGAACTCGCCAAGCGTTTCTATCATGTATTTGTGCGAGGCGAGTGCCATGTGGGAACTCACAATACAGCCGAACTAGTGAAGCTATCTGAAAACGCCTACCGCGATGTAAATATCGCCTTCGCTAACGAACTTTCCAACGTGTGCGATCATCACGATATTGACGTAAACCGCGTAGTGCAATTTGCTAATTTGCATCCCCGCGTGAATATCCTCAACCCAGGCCCCGGAGTGGGCGGCCATTGTATCCCTGTTGATCCATGGTTTATTGTCGCTGAAGCACCGCAACACACACCACTGATACAAGCCGCGCGTAAAATTAATGATGAACGCCCGCATCAAGCGGCTGATAAAATTATGGCACACCTAAAAGACAACCCAAATGCTAAAATTGCCTGCCTTGGCCTTGCCTATAAACCAAATGTTGATGATTTACGCGAAAGCCCAGCCGTTGAAATTGTGGCTGATATCGCCAAAGCGCACGGGCAAAAACTTTACGTTTGCGAACCGCACATTAAAAACCTGCCTGATTCGCTATCTCAATATGATAATATCGAATTTACCGATGCACTCACCGCTATTGGCGAGGCCGACATTATCGCTACACTCGTTAACCACCGAACCTTTGGTTATGTTGACAAACATGCGCTAGACAGTAAAGTAGTGCTAGATTTCTGTGGAGTATGGCACAAAAACCTTACATAAAATTCATCTAAAATTATATATATAATTAATAACTACACTATAATTAGCATTATATCAGCGAAACCTTAACCTTTATGCCCCATAATGAAACTATAGGAAATAACTAGAAACCTTTAGAAACATACAAATGAACGTACAAAACACAGCAAATAAAACTTCATACCTTAAGACCATGTCGGTTGGTGATGTTGCTATGGAAGAAATTCGCCAAGCCATTGAATCTTCTAAAACCCCGCCAACAGTTACCATGCGAATCACTAAATCATTCATCGATACTCTGGTGGTAATTGCTTCGATACCTGTGGCAGTTCCTTTATTCTTCTTTCTCGCAGTTCTGATTAAGCTAGATAGCAAAGGCGATATCTTCTTTAAACAAACCCGCACAGGACTTGATGGAAAGACGTTTGAAATTTTCAAATTCCGCACCATGACCCAAGTTTCTGGCGATGATAATACGGCCAGCCAAAGCCAAGCGAATGATATTCGCCACACTCGTATGGGGCGCATCTTACGCCGTACTAGCTTAGACGAAATGCCACAGCTTATTAACATTGCGCGTGGCGAAATGTCGCTTATTGGCCCTCGCCCCCACGCACGCTACCATGATCAATTATTTTTAAATTCAGTCGATAGTTATTCGAAACGCTTCCGCGTAAAGCCAGGTGTTACAGGCTGGGCGCAAGTAAATCGCTGCCGTGGATTTATCGAAACGCATGACCAAATTGCTAATCGCACCTATTACGATAATGACTATATCGACAATTGGTCGTTGCTTAAAGAAATCACCATTCTGTTTAAAACTGTTTGGGTGGTTATCCGCGCATTTAACGCGCATTAAAATTTACCAAATTCTAATCTTTCTATGCTAAATGTTGGAGATTAAAACATTTAGAAAGCATTGATATGTCCGCCTATCGTACCCCGCATGATGATTATGATTTCATCCTTCACCAACTACTAAAGGTGCAAGATGTACTTGAGGGCTATGATGCTGAAACCACCAAATTTATGATGAACACTGCCGCCAGTTTTGCGGAAAAAGAATTATCTCCCCTCTATGAA